>CAYWLQ010000026.1:0-41868 GCA_964458775.1 uncultured Myxococcales bacterium
TACCGACTCTCCTTTTAATTATTCCTCAAAAATTGTTCTTACAGGTCTCAGTCCGTAGGTGAAGTCCCTTGGATAACTTAGGTCGTCCAAATTAAGGCTGACTGAGCAAAAACAAGACGGGTAAACAATACTTCCTCCTCTCATTCCTCGCGCAGTACGGCTATAATCTGAAGACCCTATCGGATCGATCAACGGAGGCGGCGTATTGGAATTAGATAATATACTTGAACCGTTGAAAATGTCATCCACCCACTCCCAAGCGTTTCCCAGCATGTCATACAAGCCGTAAGCATTGGGTAACAGTTCGCCTACGGGATGAAGCACCTCTCCGCTGTTGCAATAGTGCCATGCTATCGAATCAATCATAGGTTCTCTCTGGTCACATTCAAAATCTGTTGTATCGAACATTATTTCACCCAGATAGGTTCCGGTAGTCGTTCCTCCGCGAGCCGCTCGCTCCCATTCTGCAGCAGTAGGCAATCTATAACCCGGACAATCAACACGTTTGGGATAAACATGAACATTTCCCTCACATTTAAAGTTCGGGGGAAAATGATCACTATTTCCTTCTTTAAACAGGCAACCATATTGGGTTCCTTCCGGACATCCGGATGCCGGGTCACCGATACAGTTACTTAGATTATAGCATTCCGGCAAGCCGACTGATCGGGACAAGGTGTTAAGCCATGCCAAAGCATCAAACCAACTGACAAATCCTTTTGGACAATTGTCGCAAGAATCGGCATTGGGAGAATCGGGAAAACCGTTCATTCGCCATTGCGCTTGAGTAATCTCGGTGGATGCCATTTTGTAAGGACGAGTTATAATGACTTCTGCTTGCCTATCTATAGGCACTCGACAAACCTGGGTTTCGGGAGAGCCGTATACAAAACTGCCGTTTGGAATTGTTACCCATTCTGCTTCAACTTCCTCCATCTCAAGTTTTATCTCCGGAATTGTGATCATGACCCAACCGTCTTCCGATTTATCGGTAGCACATCCGCAAAAAAAAATTGCATAAACAGATAATTGCATAAAAAATTGCAAACAATATGCTTCTACACAAATTCGACATTTACAAATGTCAGTCATTATATTTTACCTTCGTATTGGCGGTTGCAGTAATAAATCTCACCCGCTTCGAATAATTGTATCTGTATTTTTCCCACATTGAATCGCTTATTTTTTCATAGGTTTTCCCCACATTAAATGCTCCGTTAGATGATTCCCAACAAGCTGTGCTGCTTACGCAAGTTAATGTGACGTGCGGTGTCATACTCCAAAGTTCATAGATCTCAGACATAGTCCATTTCTGAGTGTCGGACCCTTGTGCCCAAATTTGCCAATAAAACTGAGACCAATCCCATTCTGTACCCAATCCAATCCTTTCTCCCATTGTACTTGTAGAAGGACAACAGAAAGTTTTAATTCGTCTATCAGAATCTCCTAAGCCTATCCAAGGCCCTTCATATACCCAGCGAGGAGAGGTCTCTCCGGGAGGTGTGTAGTAAACTTTCTTGTAATATTTATAACCGGCATTCGGTTCTCGTGCATTGAATAAAGCTGCCGAAAAAGCATGAGCAAAGCCTTCTCCTTGAGCAGCTCCTATATATTCGCGGGACTGGAGATTATGTTCGCTGCCATGGCCCTGACAATGGAGAGTGCTTGGTATCCAAAACGAACCGGAAGAAGGATCGTCAGCTCCGTAATTGGTATGTAACGGTCCGTTATTCATTGCTGAAACCGCATGTCCAAGTTCATGTCCGAGAACAAACTTAGATATCGCACCAGCGTCAGTAGCATAACAGACTCGATGCGGTCGAAAACCTAGTAAATATCTTGCACCTCTACACTCCGCAGGATCCATATTTACCAGTATTTTCTCATTGCTGCTATTGGGATACCCTAAAGTCGGAGCAAGCGCCATTACCTGACGAGCCACCAATGCGCCGCTTGATTGTTTTGTAAAATCAGCGGGATCATATGGAGGCACGTGAAGACGTATTGTTTGATTTAGACTGGGCGAAATATCATATTCTCTATAAAAAGACCATGCACTGGGATTTGCCCAAGTTGATGCGTCGGTCATAATAGTTATCTCTCGATTATCGCGTTTTAGTCGTGAAAAAATGGCGATTTTATAGCTGCCTCCAGGAGCTACATCGAGAGCAGGAGTACATCCGTATCCGTTATACTCGTCGTTTAGGTAACCGCTATAGCCGGGTATCCACATATTGCTAAATTTTACATAAACAATATACGCAGCGCGATGAGCAGTTCGCCTAACAGTTCCTTTTTCCCAAAACCAGTCCTCCTGCTCATTAAACGGTCCCGAAGAGTCCACAAAATTGGTCAACCACTGAGAGCACCAGATTACTTTCGGCTGTGCAAGAACTTCTGAAGATCCAAGAAGCATCAAGGTTGAAACTAAAAGACCGATATACAGATTTTTCAATTTTTTAGTTTTCATTGTTCAGCTCCTTAAAAATTCTATCCATCTCTGCAATACTCATTTCTCCTATACCGGCCCCCTTTAATACTGCTTTGTCGGCGGCATCTATATTGAACTTTACTTCCGTAAATTCACTCTGTTTGGAATCTTTCTTTACTCTGCCTGTTGTCACACCCTTATAGTCATTAACTGAACCTTTATTTGAAACAAAGTCATCCATATCCATTAGTTTGCCGCCGTATTGCTTTACAAATACCTTTTCTTTGAAAAACTTTAGTTTCTTATAATCAGAATTGTGTCGATAGTAGATATTGTCTGATGATGCAGATGCAGTCCATGTAATTCCGTTTTGGTCATAAACGGCTGTTACAAAAGCACACGCTGCGCATACGCCTTTGGTTGTTTGAATCGGAATTTCATCAGAAGATATTTCTAGATAGGCTTCTTCTTTTGCATCAAGAGTACGAACACCTAGGTTTAACGATACCCTTTGGTCAAATAGTCCTCCAAAAACAATTTCAACGGAAATCTCTGCGGGCAGGGACAAATGATTTTTAACAATGAGAAAAATAGCAGCTGTATCAACCGGCTTATTTTCAGCATCTTCCGTCAACCAGCGCACCTCAATATTTGGATCCGGATCATCACCCCCTCTAAGCTCTTTTTTTGTGATGTCTTCTGTTACTGATTTGTCAACATTTGAATCAGATATTTCAACGGACTGAACGCCTTTTGCTACATTTAGGTCGGGCATGGAAGTATCACAGCCTATAAAAACATATAGAACGGCGATTAGTGTTGACACTGAAAGGCTACGGAATAACCATCTTTCCTTTCCTTTCCTTTCCTTTCCTTTCCTTTCCTTTCCTTTCCTTTCCTTTCCTGATTCTATTCATTGCACTTCTCCATTTTTAACTTAACAAAATTAGCTCCCTAAGACTGTCTTAGGGGTGCCGTTTTGTTGATTTAAAATTAGTAGGCTTCTTTACGAGAACGAAAAAACGCTGTCAACAATATGCCGTTTATGCCTATTGTCGTTAGCATAAGCTACGCAAATTGTGAGTGTCAATTGAATTTTCTGTCTTATTAATTGGGACTGTCCCTTGCCCTATACCTTGCCCTATAATAAAATATCGTCTTTAGGGATAATATGACGAACCGACAGTCAGACGAAAGGAAATTGCAATGCGTACTGGAAATCCTCTGCTGTGTTTTTTCACGACCGTTCTTGCAGCCGGTCTCTTGCCCGATTGTTCCGAGAATAAAACAGAAACAGATATCGATGACGATACTGTTAGCGATGTGCACAGTGATGCAGACGCCGACAATGATACCGACGCCGATACGGATGCAGATACGGAGAACACCCTCAGTGAGCAATATCCCGGGGACGAAAACCTCGAGAACGACCCCGCAGTGCTCTTTTACGACGACTTCGAAAACGGCTGGGGACGATGGGACTCCCCGCAATCGGACACGCCTTATCTCAGCATGCAGCAAGGGTCGGGCGCCCATGCCGGCAAGGGTTACCTGCGCTCTCGCGTAACCACGGCGGATTTGGAGACTACCGAATATATCTCGTCATCTTCGCGCAAAGTCTTCAGTCGTCAGGAAGAAATCTATTGGCGTTTCTATGCGCGAATGCCCGATACGGCGCCCAACCCGCATCACTGGGTCAGGGTGTCGGCGGGCAACGCGGACTGGGAATCGAGCGGACTCGCCAATACGTTGCCGCAAGGAGATAAGGGCTTTTGGTTTGATTTCGATATCTCTAACGACGATGTGTTTAACTTCTACGTCTACTGGCACGAAATGCGCTCCGGACGATGCAACGACGGCAGCGCGATACCCGGATGCGAAGGCGACCAGGGGACCACGTACTACTACGGCAATATCTTCGCGCCGCCGAACCAACAGCCCTATGCCAAGAACACCTGGTTTTGCATTGAAATACACGCCGCAGCGGGCGAGCCTTCTACTAATACGGGCAAATTGACCTTCTGGATAGACGATAAGAAAGTCGGGGACTATCGGCAGGGATTCCCTGACGGTACTTGGCTCAGAGACTCATTTCATACCGGCGGTTGTAACTTTTACGCCTGCACCGATCCGGTGCCGTTTGAGGGATTTAATTTTAGAACCAGCGCCGAAGTCGGATTTAAATCTGTCATTCTCGATGCCTACTATGAAAGAGGTTCGAATGCGGCCAAGCGCGAGGAACTTGTGTCTCGCGGCCTTACCGTATCTGACAATCAGACGATTTACTACGACGATATTGTAGTGGCGACAAAACGCATCGGGTGCCGGGTTCCTAAGAATTGATCTGCATAACAATAGGGGGCAGGAATCTCAGCGGTCACATTGAAGTGCAATTTTCAGTGACCCTGGCACCATGACTTGCGCACCATGACTTGCACCATGACTTGCGCACCATGACTTGCAGAGCTTGTTACGCTGCCGAATATTCGTACGTTTAGGGCTCGACAGCCCCTACTGCACATAATTCGCTGTTTCTTGGATAGCCTCGTTGATCTTTTGTCGGGCAATCTGTTCCCGCTCCCATGACAGGCCCGTCTGATGACGGCATTATCGTCGGAGTCGGTCCGCCGTTATCTTGAATGTCTTCTGTTTGCGGGTTTGCAAAGGTTGTTCCCTCTGCGCATTCTCCTCCTTGCGGCCACTGAAGATTGTTTTCACCTGCTTGTGTGTCGTTACATGTCATGTCTAAAAAGAGACTGTTTCTTATATTAAATGTTCCGTCTATTCTGCTTTTCACAAAAGTGGAGTTTACTGCTGTGCTTCCTGTTCCTTCAACGGTTAGGCCGGACGGGCTGTTGTCGTAAAAGGTGCTGTTTTCAACATCAATGCTGCCCTCATTGACCCACAAGCCTCCGATGGCTCCTCCTACGTTATTGCCCTCAATATCTATTCCCGCTCTGTTGTTCATAAACGTGCTTTGTCTTACAACCAAGTTGTTTTGCTTGATAAACGAAACTCCTCCCAGAATTGCGGTATTTCCGTCAAATACACATCGGTCGATAAGCATATCACGCATATCTACATTAGGAGTTCTAAACAAAGCACCGCCCAGTTCTTGAGCTCGGTTGTTTTTAAACACAGATCCGCAAATGGTGTAAACGATACCGTCGCTGTTCATTCCGTCAAAATACAAAGCGCCGCTGTTTCCTCCTGCGCCGGTTTGTTCCTCGTGTCCGACTCCTGTACATCGTTCATCACAACAGCCGTTTTGCCCGGTTCCTTCTGCTGTATTGTTTTCAAATAGAGTATTATAGATTTGGGGATTCCCAAACAGAATCCCTACTGCTCCCCCGTTAGAAGCTCTGTTTCCCACAAAACGACTTCCCGAAATAATAACCTCCGGCACGCCTAGAACATATACCGCACCGCCGCCCACATCAGGACCTATCAGCGCGGCTCGGTTGTTATAAAAATTGCAGTTAATAATATGAACAATACCGTTTCGAACATAGAGCACACCTCCGGATCCTTCGGCATATCCCCACGCACAGTCGGGCAAATCAGGATCTTGTTCCACATAGCCGTCAGCGGGCGCTTGGCCTTTGACAAAGTTCAGCCTTTGCAAAACAACGCCGTATGTATTGTTCATCCAATCAGGGTGATCAAATATCAAGTGTCTAACTCTATATCCGGCATCCAAAGTAACAAGCCCCCCGCCGTCGATAATCGTTGTTTTGTTAGTGGGAAGAACAATCGTTTGAGTAAGCTCAATTGTTATAGGATCCGAACCGCAATTGAAAGTAACTACTCCGCCATTTCCGGCAGCCGCCCTAAGATCGTCTTCGTTGCAGCTTTCCGGTGTTCCGTCTCCGATAACCGTATTGGGATTTGAGGTGTCATATAATTCAATAGGAGGAGGACAGACTTTTCTAAAAGAATCTGAATCAGTATCGGTGTCAGTATCAGTATCAGTATCCGTGTCAGCATCTGTATCAGTATCTGTATCGGCGTCTGTGTCAGTATCTGTATCGGCGTCTGTGTCAGTATCTGTATCGGCGTCTGTGTCAGTATCGGTATCGGCGTCTGTGTCAGTATCGGTATCGACATCTGTGTCAGTATCTGTATCAGAGTCTGTGTCAGTATCTGTATCAGAGTCTGTGTCAGTATCGGTATCGACATCTGTGTCAGTATCGGTATCGGCATCTGTGTCAGAAGAGGTTTCTTTTTCGGAATCGTTGGTGTCAATCTCATCAATGCCTTTTGTATCGTTACAGCTGACAAGCGTTAACAATCCGATCATGAGCAAAACCGAAAAAACACTTTTGGTCATTGAATCCATAACATCTCCTTTTCTTAACTTATAAATGGGAAAAAGAGCTTTCCCCTATAACAGATGAATTACATGTTAGCAGGATATCATATAAATTCAATTAAACGCTTTAAACGACAGAAGGACCTAGATTTTTGTCAACAGTTTGACCGACAATAAAACAGAGGATATTATTTCGCCTAATGATTGTAAACAAGAGCTCTTTCTGCACTTTCACAGTTTTAATACTGTTAATATATTCATGTATAGCCGGGTCACGAGAGCATTCTTTGCCGCACATAAATCAGCCGTTGGCAAATGCTTCGATTTCAGCCGTATTATCAAAAGATAAATCTACAATTATCGGTGCCGTTACTTATACATTGACGAACCACACAAACGCTGCGCTAAACAGCTTGCATTTTTGGCTGTATGCAAATCGATTTATAAAACCCAGTCTTGGCTTAGACGAAGGTATGCTTAAGTGGGTCTATCCGAAAGAGCGCGGAAAGAAAGGTTATACAGACATAAACGGTGTATACAGAAACGGTCAAAAAGCAGATCCCAAACTAATAACAAAAAATTCACTCGTAATTGAAGGCGGCGTTTCTGCTTCGAATGTTATTGCCGAACTTAAATTGTCATCTCCAATATTGCCGGGCAAAACCGGCACGGTAACCTTATCGTTTAGAACAAAAATGCCCGTTCGCAGAGGAAGATTCGGAACTTATTCAGGTGTGTTAACCGCTGCAGGAGGTTGGTTTCCCCTATTAATGACAGACCTTACAGGAAAAAACACTGCATTGCCTCCTGATGCAATTACGGTAAATGCAAAAATCAGTTTACCGTCAAATTTAGGTGCTGTTCTTCACGACGAGGTATTTCCTGTAAAGCCTACTCCTCAAGAAATTGAGGTAAACGGCATTGTTGCTGAGTCTTTAACCTTGGTTGTAATGGATCGAATGGAAATCTCCGAGCGCTCGTATGATTGGGGCAAAGCAATTCATGTGAGGCAATCTATCGATTGGCGTCAGCCTACCTGGGAAGAATCGGGCCGTGATCGTCTGGGGCTTCCCGAAAGTTTACCTGAACCCGGAAAATTCAACTATTCAACACGATTGTTGGATATCGTCGGTTCAACGGCAGAAGCAATAAAAGAAATTGCACCAAAAGCTGAACTCAGTAAGAAGGTTGTATTGGTTGACATTCCCGCTTGGGACCGCATGGTGCAACCCGGCTTCGGACCTGTATTGGTTTCTGACCGACTTTGGAGAATGATACCGATAAAAGACGGTTTGTTTTTTCACGATCTCTCCTTGGTGCGAGCCGTTGCTCCCACAATGGTTTTTGAATCAGCTCTTCGCAATACATCCTCTTTGTATCGCTTTGCAGCCGCTGATGTACTTGGAGTTTTTTTTGCCGATTATTATTCAAAAACAATACACAAGCGAATGCGTTCGGTGGAAGACATCATCGGTTTTGCTCGGGTATTGCCCACTATAGATAATCTTTTATATGCTCCGCAGGTTCCCTTTAGAGAAGTCTATTTTAGATTTTATGAAGAACCGGAACCTCTAAGAGATGAACCGTGGTTGTTTATGAACAATCATCCGAGAGGAAAGCGCCTGCTGACTAAGCTTTATGATAGAAGTAATGAAGACAGAGTAATTGAAGCGGTCAGAAACATGCTGGAGTTCGGCTTGCCTTTTGACAAAGCTGTTGAGTTTGTCACAGAAGAAGACGCCGATGTTTTTTTTAATACCTGGTACAAAACATATCCTAAACTGAATTACAGGTTGGGAGTTGTTGAGGATGAAACTCTTTCCAATGGAAAATTTCTCCACAAAGCCGAAATATTTAGGGACGGCGAACAGGTTAAAGAGAAGGTTACGGTTCGCTTTACCGACAAGAGAAAAGACTATATCGATTTGATTTGGGATAGTGCCGAAGCGAAAACCGAACTGAACTGGGAATCCGACGCGCCTATCAAAAGAGTTGAAATAGACCCTGACGGAAAACTGGTTGAGTCAGGAGATTTGACTTCGGACCATCCGCGTAGGGACAATCTAACTCCTTTGCCGTGGCGTCCGCCCATGCTTACCAGCTTTGTAATTTGGGGAGATCTTACCGAAGGCGAGCCCTATGCAGATATAGGCTTTTTGCTGAGAAGAAAATATGACAATACAAATCTTTTCAGTCTGGATCTGGAATATACACCTTACGCAGCCGGCGGTATGTTTTCGTACTATAGATATTTCGGTAAGAAAAGAACTCTTAACTCTCGAACCTGGTACATCGGCCCTGTTACGGCAGCTTATCGTTATGGAGAGGTAGATACACCTGCATTACACTTGTCTTCTGATATTCGCACCTCAGCGGTAATGGGTTCGGCCGGTATTATATTCGGTCGAGATACCAGAGTCTACGGTTGGGACCCTATGAAAGGCTCTTCTATTTCTGCGGCTGCGATTTATGCTGCCGGTGCTTCAAAAGAAGGCGATTTCAGACAAGCCGGTCGAATATCTATAAGACTGGGAAGATTATTTTCATTAGCTATTCACCACACCATAGCTGTATACGGGGGAGCATCATTGGTGCTTGGAAACCCGGTTGCTGCAAATCTATCCAGTTTATCAGATCGCGCAAAATTGAGAGGCTTTGACTCAGACGAAACCTTCGGAAGGATCGGTGTATATGCAGCAGCTGAATATAGGCATACGCTGTTTGATGCCGCAAATACAACCGCTCCTCTTTATTCTTGGTTTGACAGATTTCAAGGTGCTTTATTCGTAGCTGCCGGAACTATGTCAAAACCGTCCGGTCCTTTTGACGGCATTTTTACAAAAGAGCGTATTTTTACGGAAGTCGGCTACGGTCTTCGTCTTCATCTTTTGTTTTTGGGAGTGCATCAATATCTATTGTGCTTTGATCTGGCCGTTCCCTTAACACCTCAAAATCGTTATCTGGAAATAATAAGACAAGACGGTTCAATTGAGCAAACACCAAGAAGTCCCTACAAGATTTTGTTCGGCATAATTCAAACCTTTTAACAGCAAAAAATCATTCATTGTTCCACTTCCCAAAGCCGCCCCAATTGTAGATTTTTGTATAACCCGCTTTTTCCATTTTTTGAGCTGCTTTTTGAGCTCTTCCCCCGGTCTCGCAATAAACGATTATGAATTTATCTTTTGGCGGAATATCTTCTCCTTCTAAATTACCGTTAGGAAGATTTATAGCTGTAGGTATATGCGCTTTTCCATATTTTGAAGGAGGTCTGACATCAACGATGCGGTATTCTCCTTCTCCTACGGTTTGTCCGGATTCAATAAGGGCTTGTAAAGCAGCCTTTTTTTCCAATCCTTGAGCGCGCTCAGGCGGGAAAGTATTGTATCCGGCACATGATAAGCTGATTAAAGAAAAGAGAAACAGAGCGAATAATTTTGTTGTATGTCCCATGATTCATCCTTTTGCTTGTAGCAGTTTGTTATTCACTGTCTACAACCGGTTTTCCAAACCTAAACTGAAAATCCAACAAACCGCCGGCGACAACGCCTTTATGTTTGTCGGGATCATTTATTCCGAACAACGGTTCTACATACGGAGTAAGTCCCAATTGAAAGTTAAACGGTCTGCAGGGGCGTTTAAAATCAAGGCCGAAATAGCCTCCTAAAATAGGCCCCATTGCAAAAAATGATTCAGTCCTGCCTGACCCCGATGACGAAGAATTGTAATCGGGACCGTAGTGCAAGGAAATTCCCAATACAGGTCCTCCGATAAGATCGACAGAGCCCGTTGATATTTTTCTAAATCGCAAAGAAACCGAAGGCTCAAACTGAAGCATTTTAAAAGCCGCACCGAACATTATCGGACGAAATACCGGCAAATCAATTTCCAAACTCACTGTTTTGGAAAGGCCGATTTCTGTTGACAAGGAAATGTCGGCAGCCATACCGCCTTTGCTGCCGGCCGGAGAAGCTGCACACATTCTGATATTGTCAAAACGCCCGCCGGCACGGATTTTCGCAGCCACAACCAAAGGTTTGTTGCCTTCTGTATCTTCCTCCGCTGCGGCGGTTTCCTCCGCCGTAGCGGTTACCGTCGAAAAGAAAAATGCAGTCACAGTCATTGCCGACACAAAAACTGGCAAACCTTTTTTATGTAGAAATTTCATACTCAATTTAAAACACTCCTTCTAAAAGCAATGAACATAATTCTTGTGCAATATTCCTGTGGATAGATTACGTCATTACAAACTTATTTCCACCCCGATAATTCAATTTTCAAAAAAAGCATGTAAAGATAGTCAAAAAACTATTTGCTGCAAAATTCAAAAGCGCCAATGTCAGGTGCGCTGCCGCAGGGTACTGAATTGCCGTCATAATCGGTCCAGGTTTTTAGTTGATTAGGAGAGCCGGCATCGATAGCGGGACTTCCGGCAAGCAACCGCCAGTTGGAGTCAATTCCTGGGTCGGATGCGGTTAACACTTCCGATAATCCCATGGGCGCCGAAGGTGAAAACATATTGTTGTAATGATCGCCTGACGGGGGAGGTGAGAACATTCCTCTTGTTGCTCCGGGCATAACAATAAAAAAGTTATTGCGGACGGTTATGTCGCCGGGTTTTAGTGCGCCTGTGTAGGTGCAAGCACTGTTAATGCAGGTTTGCCCTTCTCCTTCACACGGAGAAGCATCGCTGCACGATATCCGCGGAAACACCGCATCTTGCTCAACTAAAAGACCGAATGATGATGCACCTCTTTGTGGAATATCTTCGTTGGCTTCAGTATGAATTAAAGTATTGTGTTCAAAAACCAAATCTACAAAGTCGGTATTGACCGGTTGCAACAGATACAACCACATGGCATCGACAGACAGATTATATGCAACGGAGGAATTAGCAATGATTGCGTGATTTAGCTGAATAGCGTCGGTTCCCTGAAAGTTTCCGGAACATCCCTCGAAAAGGCCTACACTGCGCTCACAATAATTGTGATGAAAGTGCACGTTCTCAATAGTCGAAAGTGCTTTTCCGTTTACAATTTCAAGACAACCGCCTTCTGCTCCGCCGAGGGTTTCGTTGGGACCCCAACAATCAACGGCACTGTTATACGCAATTTCGTTGTTAGAAGCCATTACCATGTAGGCTTCGGCTCCTCCGGAGCTGTTCATATCTCCTGAGTCTCCGGTCATTCCGTGCAGATTGTGAACATAGTTTCCGATAATCCTGTTTCCTTCGCTCATTATTCCGAATCCGAGTTCAAAAGCTTCATCGCTTCCGTCAACTTCGCAATCGATAATTGTATTGTTGCCTCCCGACACCATAAACCCTGTGCTTCCCATTCCTTTTACCGCCAGACCTTCAATATAATTGTTGCCCGAAGTCGAGAAACCGCCTCCTCTGCCGCCTCCGGCTGCACGCTCAACGATAAATAAAGGGCGAGGTCCCTCTCCGTAAGCTACCCAAGCACTGCCGGTTGAAGGACGCAGACTTCCTCCCGTCCAGGTGCTTCCTCGCTTAAAGTGCACAGAAATCGAATTTGCGCGGGGTATCTTTGACAGGCTTGCCCAAGGAGCATCAGGACTTGTACCCGAATTGCCGTCATCACCGTCTTCTGCAAGATAATAATGGTCAGAGTTGGAATCTGCATCTCCGTCTGCGTCCGCATCGGTATCTGAGTCGGCATCTGCATCTGCATCTGTATCTGAATCTGTATCGGTGTCAGAGTCGGTATCCGTGTCAATATCTGAATCCGTGTCCGAATCTGTGTCAGAATCCGAATCTGTATCAGCATCTGTGTCGGCATCAGCATCAGTATCAGTATCCGCGTCGGAATCAGTATCAGTATCTGCATCAGAATCACTGTCAGCGTCGGTATCGGAATCAGAATCAGTATCAGAATCGCTATCGGTATCAGTATCACTATCGGTATCAGTATCACTATCGGTGTCGGTATCAGTATCAGCATCCGGTGCTCCGTTACTGTCTTGATCGCGACTATTTGAATCCGTGTTTTTCGTAACGTTTTCTTCTGAACATGAAAACAGTATCATCAAAACAACTACCTGCCCTATGTGAAAAACCGTGCTTTTCATTGTCTATGCCTCCTTGCTGCTCGCAATACAGTATTGGGCGGAAGGCAAATGCGCTCAAAAATGTTTTTTAAAAAAACACAATTTACCACATTAGACTAGTAAGCCATACAGACACCAATAGATAATTATGAAATTTGATAAAACAAAAATCGGGCTAAAGCCAAAAAAAATGAGCCGTAACAACGCTATTAGGTAACAACAAAGTGGCGCAAAGCATTGTTTTATGCTTTAAGCACTGTGGAAGTATTTGGAGGTATACCATTGCATCAAGTATTAAGTGTTTTTCCTCTTCTTTTTTTTACACTGACCTTATCGTCTTTTTTGGGTTGCGACTCTGATACCAGAACTTTTGATAACCAATTTTCCGACGCCGATGCTGATGCAGATACAGATGCTGATGCTGATGCTGATTCAGACGCTGACGCGGATTCCGATGCAGTGGGATATTACACCAACGGAAGTCGTATAATGACCCCGAACGGTCAAGTTGCGACCTTTAGGGGAATAAATTGGTTCGGTTTTGAAGATTATAGAATGAGCTTTTCGGGTTTGGATCGTCGTTCTATGGATAGCTACCTCGATCAAATGGTTCAGTTGGGTTTTAATTTAATCAGATTGCCCTACAGTAACGAAATGTTAACGGCGACAGTTCCAACAAGAAATAATATCGATTACGCCCAAAATTCCGATTTACAGGGAAAAACACCGCTGCAAATGCTCGACATTGCTATTCAAAAAATAGGTCAGCGCGGAATGAAAGTTATATTAGATCGCCACCGTCCGACAGCTGCGGAACAATCAAAGTTTTGGTATACTGATACAGTTTCTGAACAGCAATGGATTAACGATTGGGTAATGCTGGCTAACAAATACAAAGGAAATCCGACTATTATCGGAGCAGATCTTCATAATGAACCGTCAGGAATGGTTACTTGGGGATGGAACAATGCAAGCGATTGGAATGCTGCTGCGGAGAGATGCGGCAATGCAATTTTGGCTGCAAATCCGGATTGGCTAATAATAGTTGAGGGAACAGAAAAAAATTCAGGATGGGATGCCGGTGACTACGGCGCCACCTATTGGATGGGCGGAAATCTAATGGGAGCGAGGGCAAATCCCATAAAACTTAATGTTCCCAATAAACTGGTTTATTCTACCCACGACTACGGCCCTGAAATCTATGAACAACCATGGATGAAAGATGCCAATTTTCCCAATAACCTGCATGCAGTGTTCAGGCAATACTGGGGCTATATTGCTGAGGAGAACCTTGCACCTATTTTGGTAGGAGAATTTGGAATTAAAGACACCAATAACGCCAGGGCTGTACAGTGGTTTACCGCTCTTACAAGTTACATTAAGAATCATGGACTCTATTGGACTTATTGGACTTGGACACCGGATAGCGATGATACGGGGGGAATTTTAGATACAATGGACTGGAGCTGGCAGTCAGTAAATCAAGGCAAAATCAATTTGTTGAATGCTCTTTAGTATTCCATTACAATAATCAAGCGTATTTGGGGTTAAAAAGAGACAAACTAAATATTTGCGGTAAAAAAACCCAATAACACTCGCACAAAGCGGGAAACCTAAAAAGGAGTAAAGAGATGAAATTGTTCAAACACTTAGGATTGCTTGCCGTTCTCGGCGCTATTATCGCTTACGGAACCTTTAGCTGTGACGAAGAACCGTTGCCCAGAAACGGAACTACTGATGCTGATGCCGACGCTGACGCCGATGCCGACGCTGATGTGGACACCGATGCCGATGCCGACACAGATACCGATGCCGATGCCGACACCGATACTGATACAGATGCCGACGGAGACGGTACAAGCGTAATGCCCTCCAACGAAGGATGGCTGCAAAACACCGACAACCCCTTGAGCATGCAAGGCGCATGGTATACCTACGGATGTACAGGAGCAGTTATCTCTCCGGCAGAAGGCGTTCCGTTTGCAAGAACAGCCAACGGAATGTGTTTCAGCGGAACAGCTCCGCAAGTTACAGATGCAGACGGCGACGGCCAACCAGACTGGAGTACCATTTGGGGAGCCGGTATGGGCTTTGACGTATGCGCCTATGGAGACAATGATCCCTCTCCGGGAGAAAAGTTCGGTCTTGGTTCCTGTCCCTTTAATGCAAACCTGGCTAACCAGGTCAACGGTGTAAAGGTTACTTTTACCGGCACTGTTACAGCTTCTGAACCGCTTAGAATTCAGTTTAACGAAAACAAATCAGAAACTGACAATATTCCGGATGTTCCGAGTGCCTATGTTCCGGCTACAACTTTCCCAGGAACAGTTACCGCTCTTTTCAGCGCTGCTACTGTAGGTTACAAACCCGACGAAAAACCCGCAGGTACAGTCAAAGCTGATGTTGTTGCAATCCAGTTCCAAGTTGCCGCCAACGCTACAGCCGGCGTAAGCTGGGACTTCTGTGTAACCGAAGTTCTGATGATCTGAGAAGCTACCTGAATTTTTCTGTAAACAATCCGACCAAATCTCATATGATCTAACCTAACTTGTTTTTATTTCCTTTTTCCCAACAAATCCGTAAAAACAGTAGCATCTATTATGTCTATCCTTAATTCAGTTATAACTTCTCAAAAACTGCTGATAATTGAGATTCAATTGGGAGCTAAGTTTGAGAGAGAGGTCAGAAAATCTCTCTTTGAAAACAGGGCTTTTATCCAAATCTTTCAGTTGTTTATAGACAAAATCAACCTAGTCTTTTTTTCAAGGGAATTTTTTTCTTTCTGCTCTTTTTTGTTTTTCCCGGCAGTTTTAAGGCATGTTTAAGTAAAGAGAACTAGGTTTCATGAACCATCTAAAAATCAATTTGTTGAATACTCTTTGATATTTTACTAAACTTTGCGAGCAGAAGATAATATGAGAACTAAGATTTAAAAATGTAAAATAGAAAGTCTCGTAGAAAGCGAGAAAAATAAAAAAGGAGTAATAGATGAAAATTTTTAAACACTTGGGATTGCTTACGGCTCTGAGTACCCTTATCGCTTACGGAACCTTCGGCTGCGATAAGGACTCTGACGACGACGACAAAAAAAATGATACGGCCCCAGATGCTGACGCAGACGCTGATACCGATGCTGATACAGATGCTGACACAGATTCCGATACAGACTCCGACACGGACGCTGACACAGACACCGGTAATTGTGTTCCGGATACCGATGATGACAATGACAGCGAAGCAATCAATATAATGCCCAACGATGAAGGATGGCTTTCGAATGAAGAGAATTCCTTGGGTATGCAGGGAGCATGGTATACCTTCGGTTGCGATGGAGCTGTTTTCTCTCCGGTAAACGGAGCCAAATTTCTCAAGACCGCTTGCGGTATGTGCTTTAGCGGAACAGCCCCGCAGGTTATAGATGCAAACGAAGACGGTAAACCTGACTGGGATACCATTTGGGGGGCCGGCATGGGGTTTGATGTATGCGCCTACGGCGAAGACCACCCTGAGTCACCTAACCAAAAACACAATTTGGGAACCTGTCCGTTTAATGCCGATTTGGCCAAGGAAGTAATTGGAGTAAAAGTTACCTTTACAGGAAGCATGACCTCCAAAAACCCGCTTAGAATTCAGTTTAACGAAAACCTTACTGAAGAAAATAAAGTCCCAAGTGCCTATGTAGAAGTAAAAGATTTCCCCGGTACAATTACCGCTCTTTTTAAAGATGCAAGCGTCGGTTATGATCCAGCTGCCAAACCGGAAGGTACCCTTATAGAAAACCTTACCGCAATCCAGTTTCAAATTCCGACCGACGCAGATGCAGAGGTCAACTGGGATTTCTGCATAACCAAAATTAAAATGATCCAGCCGGCGCCCTGAACCTTTCGTTAACAGTTTAGTTTAAATTACATGTCCGTCTTTGCTGAGATGACAATGTCATAACTGTTTGTTTTTAATATATCTATCCTTCCATAGACTTTCCTTCAGGCGAATACTATTTGAACAGAATTGAACAAATTGCTGCAATTCCAATTTCCAGCACACAAATTCGCATTATTATTACAGGCAGTTATACACAATGGGGACCAACAGAATCTAAGGTGTATGGTGTTTACACAAAAAATGACGGGATGACCTGGCAAAGAATAGTCAGCCACTCGATGTATGATTCTTCATTGTTTGGTAGAAACTTCGGCAGTACCCCTTATCTCATGTATTTTGCCGGCTATATGACGCAAAAAATTCAGCGACAGGTTGCTCCCAACGGTGCTATTCAAAGTGAAATATTTGGTAACGATCCAAACGGTAATCCTTATACAAATCATGCTTACTATGTTCCCGCACCCATCTATGCATGGGATTCGTTTTCTTCTATAGGGATGGACTATTCATCGGGCCAATCAAGCTATTACGGTTTAGATACATGCTCTAACGCAGGTATTAACAACCAATGCATTGTTCGAATACCGGATGCCGATGTGGTTTTCTAGTGCTTTGACAAGTCGTTTTCTTATCCTGTCTCTTCCGCCCAGTTTTCAATACTGAGTTCCGGAACTCTCTTAAACTCTTTTACATTATTTGTGACGAGGCATAGGTTTCTTGATAGGCACTGTGCGGCAATCTGGAGGTCATAGGGACCGATAGGGGTTTCTTGTTTTTGTAGATATGCCCTAATATATCCAAAATTTTTTACATCCAATTCATTAAAGGGAATTATTTTAAAGGGAGATAAAAAACAGTAAAGAAGATTTCTATTTTCATTTGGAAACCTGCTTTTTGCAATTCCATATTCCAACTCAGCAACTGTGACTGATGATATAGAAATGTTAAACAATCCTTCTTTTTCTACCCTATCTTGGAGTAACGGATATCTATTTTTCATCAAATAGATACAAATATTTGTATCCAGTAAATACACTACAAGCTTTCCCTGTCCTGCATTTCAGGTTGCTCCCTGCCTTCTGAAAATAGATCATCGGAAAAGTTATTAATGCTGTTTCTAAAAGAAGCCCATATATCATCTTTAGAAGTAAGAATAATTGAATTGCCTACTTTTTGGATAAACATCTCTGCATCATTGATAGTATATTCTTTTGGAATTCTGATAGCTTGACTGTTGCCGCTGCGAAAAACTTTAACCGTTTGCATATCCGATCCTCCTTTAATAAGTATATACACGTGTATATATTCTATCAAGGAGCAACACAGATTATCTGTCGGTAATGTTATCGAGCAATTGAGGATCAACAGATTCCGGGTAATTGATCAACGACACAAGTATGTTTCCAAAAAATTTCGTTCTCTCGGTTCCAATCGAAGCCGGGATTTTTCTCGCAGAAATGTTTCACGATTTATATTTTTCGTAAGAAGAACCCAATCCTCCCATCTTCCCCGCTCTAATACTCGCTCGATCAGCCATCGCGCATTTTTGTCAGGGTCAACAGCGGAAACCTTGGTATCCCAGAAGAGTTCCTTTGAAAGTTTCTCAATCCATTTCATTTCATCATAGTAAGCATAACCGATTTTGCTTCACATCAAAAAAAGTCACCTTTAAGATTTTTTTTAAGAACACAACAATTTTTACGACTTGATTCATAAGAAGTAAACAGGTCAATTTTCGTTTCGACTATAAAAAGGGCTCTTACGGAAGGTTGCTCCTACAACAAATACGGTATGTTAGTCTTTGTACCCATCCCTACTTCCAAAAGCGTTTAAACATTCTCGGCAGAAACCATAACACTAAAATTAATAAACCTATTACGGCCAGTGCCCTTGGGCTTCTTAAAAATCGCAGAGAAAAAAACACTGCTCCCAGCACAAGTAACAGTCTTATAACCATTTTTCCCGTATTTGGAGCTGACGGCATTGTATTTGGAGAAGACACCGGACGTACCGGTCTTTGCGGTGAATGATATTGTCGTTCTCTATCGTAGTCAGCACGTCTTGTCTCGCTGGATAAAACTTCATATGCTTCGTTAATTAAACGCAGTTTTTCTTCGGCCAGCTCTTCCAGATCATTACCTTTGTGTTTGTCCGGATGGTACTTGGAAGCAAGGGTTCGATATGCTTTTTTTATTTCATCAAAACTTGCCTTGGGAGATACTCCCAATACTTCATAATAATCGCGCATTTGTTTTACCGAACAACTTTGCCCTTCATAGACTGCAAATGTCCCAAGTAGTCTCCGTCTGTAGATAAAATCATTAAGTAGTTGTCATCGATAGTCTGCTGATAGCTCTCCAACGTTTTGGTAAACTGATAGAATTCGGGGTTTTTCTTGTAAGCTTCAGCGTATATTTCCGCCGCTTTTGCATCTGCTCGTCCCATTATTTTTTGAGACTCACGATAAGCTTCGGATTGTATTTGCTGCATTTCCATTTCGGTTCGTCCGAGAATTTCCGCTGAACGCCCCTTGCCTTCAGAGCGATAGGACTCCGCCACTCTTCTTCTTTCAGAAATCATTCTGTCAAAAACTTTCACTTCTACGCTTTCGATATAGTTAATCCTCTTTATTTGAACATCTTTGATTTCAATCCCCAGATCCGCTGCTTTGGCGGAAGCATTTTTCAATACCAATCGCGTTAAATTCTCGCGCCCCACCTCAATAGCATAGAGTTCTTTGTCCAGAGATAAACTCTGATTATCCTCAGCAGAACTCTTTGAACGTTTAGTTACACTTGATTCATTTAATTCATCAACTTTATCGGTTGCTTTTTGCGTTGAATCAACCTTGGAGTCTGAGTTGTCATCAGCTGCGCTGTCATCTTTGTCTTCGGTGTCACCTTCTTCGACTTTGACTTCTTTGGGATTATCGATAATGTCGTTGTCTGCGGATGTTTTTGAAATCTCGTCTTCTTCGTCATACTCAAACACTCTGTTGGTGGAGCGGATAACTTCGATCAGTTTATGATTTGCCACCACGTTGCGAACAGCATTATCGATAATATCATCAAGTCTTCCAAGTGCACTCGTTTCGTCTCTCAAAGCTTCGATAAACACCAACGGGTCTTTAATTCTCCACCTTCCGAACACATCTATGTAGATATATCGTTTATCCCTGGTGGTTATCTGATTCGGCTCGCCGTCCCATTCGAGCCAACGTTTGTCAAAGCGTTTTGCATCTTGAACAAAGGGCACCATAAAGTTTAGACCGGGCTTGTCCACAAGCCTTACTACTTCACCGAATTGCAACACCACAACCTGTTCGGTTTCTTTTACTATAAAGGCCGCAGAATAAATAGCAGCCGCAGCAAAAGCCAACACAATAATAGCCGGCAAAAGATACTTCATCTCGCACCTCCTGCAGTAATTGCAGATGCTTCCTGACCCATTAAAACAGGAAGTACTCCTTTTACTTTCTCATCCACCAAAATTTTCTTTCCGGCTTTGGGAACAATCTCTGTCATTGTTTCTAAATACAAACGAGTACGTGTTACCTCCGGTGACCGTGCAAACTCTTCTTCTACACTTAGAAATCGAGCCGCATCACCCATCGCCCTGTTTTCTCTTGCAGATGCATATCCTTTGGCCTGTTGAATTATTTGCTTGGCCTGACCTCGCGCCTTGGGAATCTCACTATTATATTTTGCCCAGGCTTCGTTTTCTAAACGATCGCGCTCTTGTTCTGCCTGGTTAACTTCATTAAAAGACGGCTTTACCGGATCAGGAGGTGCAGAATCCTTTAGCTCAATTCGCTGAATAGAAATACCTGTTTCATAATTATCACAAAGCTCAGCCAATTTAAGTCTTGCCTTTTCCAGCACCTCTTCGCGACCGCGAGTCAGCACCTCTGTTACAGAATAGTCTCCCACAACCGAACGCATTGTAGCTTCGGACAAAGCGCGCAAAGTATCGGTAACATTTCTGACCTTAAAGACATACTGTTTGGGATCTGCAATTTTATAGTGAACTATCCATTCTACCACCACCACATTGAGATCGCCGGTAAGCATGGTTGATTCATTTTTGCCTGACATATCTCGTCTAGACTCGGTTTTAATTCCTGCTATGTCAGTTCTAAAGCCGAATTCTTCTTTGAGCTGTCGTTTGGCCGGTATTTTAATTACCTGTTGCAAAAAGGGAATCTTAAAGTGCAACCCCGGCTCTTTAGTATCAGTATAGCGCCCCAGCATTGTGACCACTGCAACCTCATCAGGTGCCACCTGAAACCATGCCGAAACTGCAACTATAGCTATTACAGCAACAACAATTAAAACTTTTAAAAAACCGAAGTTCTTTTGAACCGCTTTTTTAAAATCATCAAATCCCGGCGGAGGAGCGCCGAAGGGAAAATCGTCTTGTCTACTCATTTTAACTCCAAACTGCGAATTTTATTTCCGCAACTTTTGAACCATAACACATGATGTTTTGATGAGCTAAGGTTTCAGGCAAATTATTGTATTATAACAGTAAAGACCTTAATCTCATTTTGATTGCTCATCAGGAATTAGCTCAAATTTAATATCTGAAACTCGGTCGGCTTGTTTTACAAACCCAAGAAATTCAGTGTATTTTTCGACAGGAATTCGTCCCGCTGATATATCAATTTCAAACTTTGATTTAAGAACCTTCTGTATAACTTGTGTTTTGGAGACGCTCTCAACCTGGGTACTGCTTTTGGTTGTATTTATTGTCTTTGTCGCATATCCCCATTCACTATTAACCTTACCGTCTGTTTCAAAATTTTGCAAAGGTCGCCATTGTGGCGGCAATACTATCTCAACAGAAACTCTTTTTTTCGAATACATCGCTACTATCAATGCTTCATTTCGAGATGACACACCGCCTGTTTGCTTCGCTAGATTCTCAGAAAACGGCAACCTAAAATTCATACGTTTACCGTCTGTCAGCGACGCAAATTTTAAAACTGCAACTTCATATTTCAAAATAAGATCTGATTCCGGATCTTTCAAGCCTTTAATATCGAGAGATTTTAGCTCTGCGCCCGGCAGTATTTTTGAAAGATATGCACTCAAGAACATACGATTTTGATCCGATGCCTTGATTTTTTCAAGGCTCTCCCGCCACTGAGCTGCCGCCGCACCTTTCAGATGTTCGATTATCTCTCCCTTAACATCTCCATTGTCAGACAAAGAAAAAGAAATCTCAACATCCTGCGTATCCAAAGGAAATCGCCCAAAGTCAGTGCTGCCGGTTTTTCCATTGTCTACATATCTAAAAGGTCTATTTCTAAGCAACGCCGGCAAATAACCGTAAGGTACAAATTCACTTCCCAAATCGACCAAACCGTCGCCCTCGACTTCTGCCGCAAGAACATAGTATCGACTGATCGAAGGAAGAGCAGTCGCTGTCTCATCTTCTCCTGCAGGCATAATCAAAGCAAGCCTAGATGAATAACCGGCAGCCTTCAACATAGCGGCAAAGGCCCTGGTTCTATTACCCACTTTACGAGCAATAATATGACCGGCCTCTTCAAACATATTTTTTGAAGGCTCAATGTTTTTGGTAACCCAGTAATAGAGAGCTTTTTTTCTAGCTTTGTGATCATTTACGGCAATTCCATGCAATGCCTCATGAACAGCCTCTTTTACTATATATCCTATTCTATCTTTTCCTTCCAACTGCTCACTGATTCTTTTAAATAGGTTTTCCCAAGTTGCACCCGCAACAACTCTAATGGAAGGCAAAAATTCGGAAGCTGACGGTGACAAAGGCTCCATGCTTCTAGGCGATGCGTTTCTTGTTTTCCATGTAAGAACTTTGTAATTGTCTTTTAGTTCTTCTTGAACAGAAGGACAGTCTCCTCTTGGATCAAGCGCAAACGGCATTCCTTTTGGAAGAACTACTATCATTTCTGTTCGATGAAAAGCTGTTTCAAAATCCTGGAAATAGAATCTTTCAGTATCAAAACCTCCGGGAAATAATTGATTGGGATACATTGAAGTAATGTATTCATATTCAATAAAATCGCCGGACTCCAGGTCCGGCATAGACAACGTATCTTTTCCTTGTACAACCTGAGGCTCTAAAACTCGACCGTCAGCTTTAATTGTAAATGCCTTCAGTAAATTTGCACCTTCGGGAATGCTTAGCTCACCATGTTTTTCTACTGCTTCATCGGTTTTAATATGCGTTATACAGTGAACGAGCATGACAACATTTCCGTTGTTGTTGACCGTATAAACCGCCCTATCCAACACATAAGCAGCTGAAGAATTATATTGAGGATTTTCAGTCAGATACTCATTTAAGGCTTTCCGACCGTCAATCCTATAGTCAGCGGATAAAGGTTGCCCCTTCATTGCTGCCTCAGCATCTAAAAGCGCCGGCAAATACGCAAAAGGAATTTTTTGCGATTCTTTTAATACCGATAAAGCCTCTTCTTTTTTTCCTCTTACGCTAAGAGCATCAGCCAAAGCCACTGCGGCACCGGTTTCTGTAGGAGCCAGTTGTGTTGCACGTCGCAGAGACTCAATGCCGGATTCATTGTTGCCGGCAGCTATAGCAGACATAGCTGTTTCTAATGCCGCTGAATAGCTTTTGGTGCTTAACGCCAATAGTCGGTCAGCTTCGATCATTGCGCCTTCATAATCGTTAGCTCGTCTAAGCTCTTCAAGTTTGTATTCGGAAAAAACATTGCAGCGAACAGATTGCTCTGCAAGATTGCGCGCTTCCTCAAATCGCAAACGTTTTCTCGCAGAAGCCAGTTTCCAATCAACAGTAGAACATGCAGAGGGCATAAGTCTTGCTATTTTTTCAACCGTCTCTTCAGCCTCGGCCAACCAATCTCTGCCAAAAAATATTGCAGCCATTCTGCGAAGCACTGATACTTCCTCGGGACATTGCTGTTTAATATCGGTCAGTATACCGAGAGCCTCAATATACCTATTCTCTCGATATTCTCGGTCTGCCAATCCCACTGCCGCCTGCCACAATCTGTTCTCCTGTCGAAGCGCTTCCACGAGCATGGGTCGCGCTTTTTCATAAGCTAAATCCGCAGGCATTGAGGCATCAGAGGCTATGCGTTCAGCTTCACTCAAAAGAGCTGCAGGGACTTCTCGACCGACATTTTTAAACGCTTTCAGGTAAAACAGTCTTGCAGATTCCATATCGTCATTCCACATAGACCATTTCATTTTTCCATAGAATTCTCCGGGGGCCGAATAATCATCTAGGGTTTCGTAAACATTAAGATAGGGTATATCGTTAACTACGGCATCGGCCGCATTGTACATAGATAATGAAACAATGGGTGCTTCTCTTTCAGAAGCAATTTTTAAAACAACTTCTGTTCTTCCTGCCGGAAGCTGAACTTCAATCCAGGATACTCTAGAAATATATGTCTTTCGCGGGTCTCTTCGCAAAACTTCTTTGCCGTTAACTATAAGGGATACAGCTTCAGAAGTATGAAGCCTCATTTTTCTTACCCCTGCTTTTTCAACATCGAAATTTGTTTTAATCCAGGTTACCCCTCCCAACAACATCGACGGATTTTCAACAGATAAAAAACAAGACTCAGCTTCTAAATCTCTACTCAAATGTATTCCGCGGCCGGCACCCAAATCATATTTTTCATTTTTAAAAACGCTCTCAATGCTGCGCTCGTCATGATCAAAAATCTTCCATGTCCATGGGCCTACCGGACCGACCGCTTTCCATCGCTGAGGACATCCCATATCTTTCAGAACTTCGTTTGCTGCGTCGTGCATTCCCTTCATCCGCAGCAGTCCGAATTTGAGATTCATCAATTGAAACCAAGCTTCGGGATGCAGTTTTCCGGGATTCTCTTCAATCGAATCGAGAAACTGTTTGTATTTTGTTTCAAATCGCTCAACTCTATCTCTAATTGCAGTAACAGCCGTTGCAGAGGCCACAGCGGCACCGGGATTTTGGCCTGTACGATGAGCAATTACCAAGGCTTCAAAATAGGAAATCAGTGCTTCCTCCGGACGACCTATTGCATCCAGAAGATCTCCTTTTAAAAATGCAGTTAACACCGACGGATTTTTATCCAGTTCATCAGATAAAAGTTCCAGGCCCCTATCATAATCGCCTTGCAACAAATAAGCTGTTTCTCCGGCAGAAGGCAACTCATGCTTAAGGTGAGTCTTGTTGCGATAACCGCCGCATGCTGCAAACATTAAACACGTTATTAACAACAAGACTCGCATCATTTTGCTCTCCTAAATACTGAGCGAGATAAAAGCACTTCGTCAACGCTTCTGATAAAGTGTATAAAGTCATCATATTCTTGGGGAGTTATTCGAACTGCTGACAACTCAAATTTTCGCGAAACAGTAATACGATTTGATGTTTTTTCAACCTTAAATGACAAAGAACCGAAACGACTTTGAATCTCTGCAGACTTGGGAAAATCCGCCAAAACAAACCCTTCGGGCGGAACTATTTCCACCGTACGTTCCATTATTCGCGCAGGTCCTATTATTAGGTCATAGTAACGCGGCTGCATTCGCGCATAAGTTGAAGTAAGGTTAAGTCCGTCATCTAAGGGCACAACCAAATCATCTTTGATCAACTCAGCATAGTGAGAAAGATCAGCTGTAAACTCATAAGCCACAGGTTTTAACAAATCAGACAGAGAATTAATATGCAGCTTGTCTAAACGCGCTCCGGGAAACAGCAAAGACAACGAGGACTGAAATCTATCTCTTCGAGTTGCTTCTGATTCCAATCCTCTGCGCAATGTTGCAGCATCCTTGCCTTTTATTGTCGAAGAGGAATGAAGTTTTGCATTTCCCTCTTTATCCAACTCTATTTTCGAAATAATAGAAACCAAGTTCTTATTTGAAGGTTCAATCGGTGTTGTTACAAATACAGGTCCGGAAGCCCTTAAAATAAGGGCAGAAGCTCCCTGATCTCCAAAAGGAAGCTCATCAATGCCGTGATGCTCTGCTGTTCCGTCCAAGTACAATTTCAATTCAGGGACATACGCTATTGCATGATTAAAAACAGCAAGGGAAGCAGGTTCAGGCGCAATCAAACCCAAATCCCTAGTTCTAATCAATACAAACTCAGCCGTAACACCGGCTTCTTTTAACATCGTAATTAAAAGCGAAGCTTTGTCCTTACAATCGCCAAAGCCCCTGGAAACCACCTGGGAAGCTCTATAAGGCTTGTATCCATGAATGCCGAATTCCAATCCAACATAACGAGTGGCAGTAACAACCCAATTATATATTGCATTGACCTTTTCTCTAATTGTCTTTTTACCCTCAATTAGTTTCTTTACCTCAGTCCTAATTCTACTATCGGAAACCATCTGATGACGCAACAACCCCTGATACCAACGTCCCAGCTCTTCCCATGACCTATATGTAGAGACATGAAGATAAGCAGCCGCTTCAGAAATTCCGGGCATATCCGTTTCTTTATGCATCGCCGGAATATCACGGGCTTCAAAAGAATAAATAATTTTCCCGTTATCCTCTATTGTTGAACTTTCTAACGGATACGAAGGACGGTTGAATCTGAGTTCCCGACTTTTGGGTGCAATAACTGCATAACGCCAAAGATTTTTTGAATGAACATCTTCAATATAAGAGAAATCTCCAAAGTAGTCGTTGAAAATATTTCTTCCTGAAAAATCCTCAATTTTATAGCTCAACTCAACAATATCACCGGGGTTAAGACTTGGAAACTCCAATATTTCTGCAACCACATCATAATAAAGTCGATACCAAGGTTCTGAAACCGAAACCGCTCCGCGATTTACAATTTTGTCAACTGATCCATCTTGTCGATAGACATTGGCAGCAATAACTTTAAGGCTATGTCTGTCAGCCGAGTATTGAATATCTTTTAGTCTATGCTCTTTAGCATCAGCCCTATTTCCAATTTCAAAAACAACTTGTCTATAAGTTGAAGAAAGTCCTGACTCGTATACTTCAACCACTGTCTGATCAACCAGATACTTTGATTCCGCTGAATCCGTTGAATCTTTATTTTGTTCTCTAAGTGCCAAAAAAACGGTGTCAGGTACTATATAAGAGGATTCAAAAGTTTCAGTCGTACCGATCAGTCTAAGATACTCAGAAGTCAATGTATCTTGGGGGCGAATATGCAAAGCATCAGCAAGCAGTTTGACTGCCTCATCTCGCATGTTTTCGCGCATCAGAAACATTCCTAGGTCAATCATTGCATCGGCGTTGTCGGGTGAACAACTCAGTCGCTCTCTCAATATGTTTTCTGCTCGTTTTAGCGAACCGGCACCCTCATACATTTTTGCAATAGCTGCATATGTCTCATCTAAATGAGGAGCAGTGAGCAACATGTCTTTGATATGTTGTTCCATCATTTCAATATCGCCGCGATTGAGTGCTCCTTCTGCTAAAAGTTGATGGCGTCCGATTTCATCATAATTGAACGATATAGCTCTTCTGCTAAAACCTATGCTTTTTGAAACACTTCCGGATATGTCTGCCATATATTGTGCAAAATCTATCACCTTTGGAATATCGGGAAAAATCAAATCTAATTCTTCGGCCTGCATAAAAGCTGTGCGCGCAAATCCTCGACTAGCAGTAATTGTCATTTCTAACATCGCGGCTATTAAAGAACCCGGTTCTTCGGCTTTTAGTTTTTCAATATAGGGCAATGCCCGAGCAGGTTCAGGTCCCTCCAATTCTAATTCGGCCATTGCCGCATAAACCCTAACTCCATCCTTTTTTGTCTCTTCAGCTTTTACCAAAGCAAATCTGCGTTCATTGCGGTCAAGTGCCAAATTTGACCATAAAAAACAACTCTCAATATCACTAGTCGCTTCACACAGGTGTTTCGCCATATCTCTAAGTTCAGTAGTATTAAGGTCTTTGGAATCGGAATAGTACAAATACCGAACCGCTTGAGATAGGGCTTTCAAATCGTTTTGACGTTTTGCGACGATATTTTCAACAACCTCCAACGGCTGTCTGATACGTTTGGGAGATTTAGAAGAATTAACCGATACCGGAACGGCCGCTGCCAAATCTATTATTGAAGGCAAAATAGAGGCCTCTCCTAAACTGTCAGTCAATCGCGCATAAAAACCAAAATCGCCGATCTCTTCGGTACATACTTTTACCAGAAGTGTGTTTTCGCCTTTCTTAACTAAAACCTCAGCAGCATAACGATCAGGCCATGATGCTCGATATTTATCATCATCAAGAGCCAAAACACCGTTCCAAAAAGCTTTGAAAGCTCCTCCTGAACCGATCCTCAAAATTTTAGTCTCAGAATTTCTTGATACAAGTACAGTCTTTGCATAGTAACAGCTGTTATCAAATGGCACTGCTGTACGACTCAAATAGACAAAACCCATGTGAACTGCGGACAAAGGAAAGGTGCGCCAATATACGGTTTTCCCCTTTCCTTCCATGCCTGTATCAGGGTCTAATCCGGAATCATTCTCCGGAGAATAAGTCGCTTCAAATCCTATTCCGCCTTCATTTGAAAACGGACCGGCATAGTTCCAATGTTTGATATATCCCATTTGGGCTATTATATTTTGGGACTTTTCCAGTTGACCGATCTTCGCTGCAGCCTTTGCCGATAAATAGCGTGCCCTAGAACGAAGTCCGGCAGAGATTTTTTTGTTTTTTGCGTATTCTTCAAGTACAGGTATAATAGCTGCCGGACCTACGTCATTCCATAAACTAAAAACTTTAGTCAATCGCGCTTCAGCATCAATTGCCGATTGGTTTTCTTGTAGGTCTTTCAGAACCGACTCAAAATAAGGGGTAACAGTCTTCTTTTTCAAAGAGCCGGCATTTGATGATACTGCCGCAAGAACCGCTGATAAATTTCTTAATAATATGATAATTTTAAACATAACTTATTGAACGTTAGTTGAGCAACGAACATGGGTCAAGGTTCAGGATCTAAATCCATAATCGAACTGCCGGTTTCTATTCCGGTTGTTTCTTGTCGCGATGCCTGCGTTGTTTGCGACTTAAATTTAATGATAGATAAACATGATCTTCGGGCTTGCCGAAGCCAAGTTTATTAAAGAACTTAAGCGCTTGTGTGTTATCAGCTTCAGTATCCATTAAAATCATACGTGCCCCTCCTTCCAGCATTGCCTCTAAAAACCAATCAAATAGACGCTCTCCAACTCCTTTTCCTTGCATCTTTGGCGAGACACCCATCCAAACCAGATATCCGTATTTCCAAGCTGAACGCCTTTTTTGAATGGTAGTGCCGAGAATAAAACCCGCTAACCGGTCATCATGTTCAGCAACAAAACAATATTCAGGGTCATCATAATAGGCGCCAAGAACCTCATATTCATCCCAATAACGATACAAATTTGGCACATTTCTAGAAGTAAATAGCTGCTCACCGAGATGAAATACCGGAGAAATGTCATCAATTGTCATTTCCCGAACCGTAAATTCAAATTTCTTTTTTCTCTCTTCTCGATTTAATTCAAACATCATACACTTTCGGCAGGATTTTTAAGAAACAATTATAAAAACATTTAGTCGACGACGAAATAAGTTAACGTTATAGCTTCATCATTCCTCAGAAGATCAAAACGTATTTCGGAGGCAACCTTTAACTCCTGAAAAAGACGAAAAAAATCATCCGGTGTAATAATTAAGAGCCCGTTAACAGCTCGTATAACATCACCTTCTCTAATATCGATAGCTTTAGGTGCACTGGAAACAAAACTATCTATTTTAAAACCTACAAACCGCTTTTCTTTTTTATAAGGACTGGTTTCAACCATAGCTAATAATGCTCCCGGCCCCTGAGATAGAATATTAAGTAGTCCCTCTCGACTAATTTGGTCGACCGGCAACAAAGTTTCTTTATTGCTTTCTTCGTTAACATGCTCGGATAAATCCGCGGCTTCATTAGATAAAGAAACAGCCGCAGAATTTGTTTCTTTAGTAGCAGCTGCTTCAGTTGTTGCACTACCGCAAGCCACAAGTGAAAGACTGACTGCAAGAAATAAAAAAGCTATCATCCTATCCCCGGTGCGCCGAGTTTTCTCAACCGCTCCACTTCTAACCAACATTGCGACGCTACTTCTTCTGCCTTTGCATTTCCGTCAATTGTTACTATGCGTGTATCAGGGAACATAGCAGGCATACGCTCATATGCCTCTGCAAGTCGACACTGAAAATCAGGGTCATCAAAGAGTTCGATCTTGCGATCCCTCTCCGTTCTTCGTCGCAAAGCTTCATGGGGATCTACTTTTAGATAAAAAACCAAATCGGGATTTACAGCAAATCTATTGACTGCGCGTATCCAATCTTCCGCGCCCTTATTTTCCGAACACAAACCTTGGTAGATAATTGAAGAATAAACATATCTATCACAAATAACTGTTACTCCGTCTTCAAGATTTGGATTAATTTCGGCTTCAATATGATCTTGACGGTCCGCTGCAAAAAGCAGCGTCATTGATTTCCAAGTAGGAGATACAAGTCCCTGAACACTCTGCACCACAAGCCTTCCCCCTAGAATCTGTCGGATAAGAGCTCCCACCGGACCGGTAGACGGTTCCGCTGTAGTGTGAGCCGGAAGCTTAATTGAAGCATATCTCGCAGCCAAAGCAGCTGCCTGCGTTGTTGTTCCGGAGCCGTCTATACCCTCAAAAACGATAAAATGACCGCGAATCATATTAATCATCCTCCAATACAAAGAGAAACACTCTCAACAGATTACGTCAAGAATTCGACAAATTACCATGGGTATAATCCAAATCAATTGCCCTCAGTCGGAAAAGTGTTTTTTGAAAAAAATCAGTTTTCAAGTTTCGGAGGGGTCTTTCCAAGCATAGAATAATAACCTGTTTCATAGGCTGCGGTATCTGCCTCCCACATATCTAAAAACTGTATGCCCATGCCCGGAGGAGAGGATACTTGGCTCTCTTCATACTTTTTACACCAAACCACTTGAGCATCCGCCACTACTGTTCCTCGTCCTTTGGGAGGTGTGAATACAACTCGCAATTGTGTATTAAGCGCCAAAGGTGCGAGGGTTCTGATGTATAGACCTCCTATATTGATATTTAATGTATATCCTCCAATTATAAAGCTGTCATGCTTGCAAATAACGGTAATAGGTGTTCCGTAAACCAACCGTTCCGATCTTCTTTTGCCCGCATTTGAAGGGGCCAGCATCTCCTTAACAACATATGCAACGCCTTCCGCATCATCTGCCAGAGGACAGTTTCTTACCGAAAGAGTACTTGGAATCTTTGCCCTGATTTTTTCAAAATCCAAATCAGATGCCATTACAACCCAAGGAAGGTTAGCCTCAGAAATATTCTTGTTTTCTAAACAGCTTTCTATACTGACTCCTGAAAGTGAATCCGAACATATGACTATTCTGGCCGCCTGTTTTTTTAGCTCACTTCTGACCTCTTCAAATGAACTTAGAAAAATAGGATCTAACCCGCTTCTTTTTAGTACTCTAGCAATTTTAACTCGCGCAAGCCTGTCATCATGAGCAACAATAGCCTTGCCGGCCGGAGCTCTGACAACATCCCAAGAATCCCTGCTTTGAAGTACGGAAAGCACCAATGCCAAAGATTTATCTTCATTTTGAACAACATAGTCATCAACACCCCACCTAAACGCATTGGACAAGAAATCCGAATCAGGCTTATCAACACAAACAACAATAGGAACAGATGCCAACCTCTGATCTGACCTAATCCCGTCTATTATAAACTGAATATTGTGCACATATCGGTCAACCAATACTGCTATCGGAGCATCTTCAAGCAAGCCCTGAATGACATCGCCTCTAGGTGACAGCCGCCGAATATGCGAATCGTTTTGAGAGGAAACTCTTCTCAAAAACTCCATCATGTCATCGTCTTGACCGATATAAACAAAGTGTGTCGGCATTACGGTATCTCAACAATCCGAATGATGTCATAAATTGCAATCATTCTGTAATTCTCCCAAATATCTAATGATTTAGAGAAAGAACACAATTTTAGTACCTCATATTTCAGTAACGTAAACATAACAATTTAATAATAATCTCAAAAAGCAGTCGGTCAAACATGTATTATCGGTACAACTCTTAGAACAAGGTGAGTCGGAATAAAAGCGAATCCTATTCTTCGGAAAAAACAACAACATTATTACGCCCTGCATGCTTGGCTTTATAAAGTGCTTTATCTGCCGCCGTAACAAGATCGTTGGGCGTTCTTATAGCAGGATGGGGAACGGCTGCTATTCCTATACTAACAGTTACATCTATTAGTTTGTCATTGTATTTTACTGGAGCTGCAGCAACTTCTGTACGCAATCGCTCAGCGAAAATAACACTATGTGCTATCGGAATTCCGCGAGCGATAACAACAAATTCTTCACCTCCATATCTAGCCAGTACATCCTCCTTTCTCATGGTGCGTTGCATTATATTGACTACACTGCGTAATACAAAATCACCGGCAGGATGTCCGTAGGTATCGTTGAGATTCTTAAAGTGATCCAGATCCAACATTAACAATGAAATTTGGCCCGAATGCCTTACTGCATAAGCAAACTCAGCCGCTAAACGTTCGCCAAAGTACTTTCTGTTGTAAATTTTTGTCAGCCCGTCTTTTAAAGCTGCTTCGTAAAGCTCTCTATGAAACGATTCTTCTAACTCATCACGATAGGTCAACTGCAAAATTGTTTCACCGACTTGAATTCTATCTCCTTCATTGAGTTGCAAAGAAGAAATACGCTGACCGTTTACCATTGTTCCGTTTCTTGACTCTCGGTCTTTAATAAAAATGTTTCCGTCCTCAGACTTCTCGAAAATGCAATGAACTCGGCTAACACCTTCATCTCTCAAGCGAATAGTTGTCTTAGCGCTACGACCGACTGTTGCAGTTTTTATTCCTTTCATACTATACATGGCCCCCAACTCAGCACCGACCAAAACAACCAAACAGGCTGTATTGGTTGATGTTTTCATGCCGGAACTCAGAATAGGAACTACACCTGTCAGTTCTTCATCATCCTCGTTTTCATCATATAAATAATCGACCATTATTGCGCTCTCAACATTGGGATATTATTCTAGGATATTATTGACTTTGAGCAAGTCACGATTCCTTTTTGCAATCCATTTTATTTGTCTTGGACAGAAATTATTTCAATCTGCAATGTAGCCGAGAGCTTTCAGCTGCTCTCTGGCCTCATCACTGAGCTTGGGCGCTGCACCCGAGGCAGATGCCTTTCCATCCAACGAAGGCAGTTTGAGCAGCAGCTCCCAATTGGCCAGTTCTTGTTCCATTTGCTGCAAATCGTATATCGAAGTAGGCTCGTCAGCCAAATCGTTATTTTCTCTTGGGTCTCGTTCTAGATTGAAAAGATGCGTTGAGAATTTTTCGTTTTCATAATGCTTGGCCAGCTTAAACTTTCCGGCTCTATAGGTTCTATACCTACCGCGAGGATTGAGCAGCGGGCCCTTGCCGTTGGCTTCTCCCGGCTTAAATCTTGATGACAACAAATGCTCTTCGTAACGCTCTGAAATAGCCGGTCGACCGAAAGATGGAGCATCCTGCCCTTCTTTCGCGGGCTGTACAGCCGGCATCAGCGATGACACCAACAATGTGTCGGGAGGTTTTATGCCAACCAAGTCCATTATGGTTGCAAAAGTTCCTATGGTTGTCACTTCTTGAGAGATCCGCACGTTTGCAGGAATTTTTGGCGGATATCTAAACATAAAAGGCACCCATAAATCTTCTTGATATACCGAGGTAAGATGACCGAACATGTCATGTTCGCCTACGTGTTCGCCATGGTCTCCGAGAATAACAAAAACCGTATTATCAAGAGTTCCCCTTTTTTTCCATATATCTATGATTTTTCCAACCAAATAATCGGTATACAAAATGCCGCCGTCGTACAGATCCAGAATAGGCTGTCTTATTGTATCTATTTCTTTGTCTGTTAACTGTCTGCCCATCTGGGCTCCAAAAGCAAGTTGTCCGTAAGTTCTTAGATCCGAGAGCGATTCTTTCGTATATGCATATCTGAATTCTTCGGGAAGTTGATGAAAGGGAAAGTGCGCTTCAAGAAAATTAACAAACACAAAAGCCGGAGAAGAGTCTTGCTTTCGCTGTTTCATCCAATTTTCCACGTTGGAGACTACAAGTGCGCCTCCTTTATCTTGAGCGGTTACACCCAATGCATCAATCAAACGATAAATAAAAGTAAAGCCTCGTCCTCCCGCGCCGGTAATCCAAGCATTATCCGACCAACCGAAACCTCGCGTAAGACCGAATCCCGGCGTGATATGGGGATTGGCTGTAAAACAAAGCGTTTCATAGCCGTTTCGGGCAAGCGTTTCAGCAAGAGTCGGCATCTTGTCATCTAAAAATCTGGTTTCTGCGTGAGCGTTATGAAATGACGGAAATGCTCCGGTAAAAAGGGATGCATGGGCCGGAAGCGACCAGGTTGCCGGTGCTGTCGCCTTTTCAAACAATAACCCCTCCTTTGAAAAGGCATCAAAAACAGGTGTGGTTTTTCTTTCGTATCCATAGGTTGACACGTTATGTCCTCTAACCGTGTCCATAACAATAAAAACCACATCAGGTGCTCCCTTTGGAGGAGTCCCGCTTTTTTCAATAGCTTTCATTTCGTAACCGCCGCCCAGTTTATAAACCGTCATCGGTGCGGCTAAGAGCATTGCTGCCGCGACAGGCGGCGCAACAACGCATATCCAAGGTTTTTTGCTCCATATCCATTGAAACAAAAAGAAGATCGCTAAAGCAACCACAGGAGGAGCCAGCCACATTTGAGGTTTAGCCGGATCTACTGCAACAAAATACTCCATTGCTATCCAGATAAAAGTCATCATTACCGGATGAATGAACCTTCCGTGTTTTAAGATAAGAATCGGACTGATCAGCAGTCCGATAATTAAAGCCAACGGAGGTTCCATAAAAAGTGTTTTAGCGCTGAACCATGTCAACGGGGGCATTCCCAGTGAAATAATTAGAGCCATCCCTATTGCCAAATGAACAATGCATATAGAAAAACCAAAACCTATTGAACACAAAGTACCATTTTTTAATACTTGTTTTATTAAGGGATTATTAAGTAGTTTTTTCATATGAATTTCTTTCTCTTTGTTTGTCAGTTTTAAACCTTGTAATGTAGTAAAAAAATGCACTTGAAACAACAAACACCAATGCAGCTATTATTACAATCCACATATTATGACCGGCAGTAATAGGATTTGAATTATCACTAGAGTTGTTTATTCTGGCAAAGATTGCGCAGGACAAATTGTTTGTTGCGTGAGCTACTATTGCCGGATAAATGCTGTTTGATCTAACAGCAAGAAAACCTAAATATACTCCTATAATCATCGCCCCCGGGCTCTGGAGAACATCGAAATGTACTAGTCCAAATAAAATGGATGAAACAGCTACTGCCCTAACCGCTGAGGTTGAGTTGCATAAAGAACGCAATACCAGTCCTCTAAAAAACAATTCTTCACATATTCCGGGTCCCAAAGTCACTGTTAAAGCTAATATTACAAAAACGACAGGAGAGACTTTAGCAAACAGCTGATTGAACATATCCAAGCCGGAAGGATCAAAAAAAACGGGATTGCTTGAATGAAGGAGATATACAATTTCATCCACTAAAAACCCCAAGCCTATTACTCCAACCGCTGCTGCTACATTTAGGTAAAGAGAAACTTTTGAAAGTTTAAGCCATTGAATCGGAGAGCATCGCCACAACATAGGAACAGAAAAAGACAAACCGGCAAAAACAGCGGACATAAACAGAACCTGAGTTATTAATCCTTCAGACGACGAAGTCCACGCTGCTACAATATCTGCGTCTAAAAACAACACCGATAGGCGAAAAACAAATGCCGTTAGCGATAAGATCAGCAGCACCAGTCCGAAAGCAAATAGGCCGACCCACCAGGGAATCACTTTGTCTTCATTCAAACCCTGTCTCTCATTCTAAGTACAAAGATTGTTCCTATTATTGGAAAGGTACACAATATAAAGTTGATAGCTACATTAAGTGTCCATAGATCATTTTCAAAACCGAATGTTGACGAAAAGATGATCGGAATGTCTTTTACCAAAACCATCAAACCGCCCAATCCCCATCGCATTGCACTAGGAGTTAAGAGCCATTTTGTACTTTCAGAAAGGTCGGGAAGCTTAACCAAGAATCCGGAAAAGGCCAGCATTATGACCACAAAACCCAGCATAGCCATCATCGCAACTTTGCCGGACTTGGCAATTGTGGAAAAGAACAGTCCAAAACAGACTCCGGCTGCCTGAACTGATAAAAGAATAAAAAAGATTGGCGCCATCGGAGCATCAACTCCGACAAACCAATACAAGACTGCCGTAATAGAAAATGCCTGAAATACGCCGAAGGCAAAAAGAAACATAATTTTTGACAGCAGGTACGAAGGTATTTTGAGATTTACCATACGTTCCCGTTCGTAAATAGTTTTCTCGCTGATAATCATATCTATCGACGGGAAAATTCCAAAGAACAAAGCAAGGAGAGTAGCTACAAACAACAGAGAATGTCTTTTTTCCACGTCTTGTAACGGTATCGCCAAACCGGTCATTAAAATCGGAGCCAGAATTAGTGCACCGATCAACCAACCTTTGTCTCGAACATAAAGCTTTACCATTCGCTCAAAGAGCAAAAAGAACTGAGAAAAACCAAAGGCTCTACTGGCTCTCGCTTTCATGTTGCCGGCATTGGGGTCAGGCAACATTGTGCCTCTATTATAAACATACTGTGCATACCAATCAGTGGCTTTGAAGTCCTCAGCCATTTTCTCCCAATCTTTTTCTTTCATATTTTTGGGTGTCAGCGCTTCAAACAAAGAATCGGGGTCCGGTTTTGTTTTAAAACGCTTATATGCGTCGGTAACGGGTCCGAAAAAGATAAGACGCCCCCCTACTCCCAGAACAAGTGCATTGTCCATCATCTCGTAAACCTCTTTAGAAGGCTGATGAATGGTAATAATGATTGTTCGTCCTTTTTTAGACAGGGACTTTAGTATTTGCATAACGCTCTTGGCATCTGAAGATGATAGCCCGGAGGTAGGCTCGTCCAAAAATAGAATAGCCGGATCTGTTACCAACTCCATAGCCAGATTAACTCTTTTGCGTTGACCGCCGGAAAGTACACGGGCTTCGGGACCGCCTATCATAACATTGGCCCTATGGACAATATCCAACTCAGTGAGTACTTGAACTACTCTGTCGTGAAGCTCGGTTTCGGAAACCCCCTTCATTCGCATTTTGGCAGTGTAATAACAAGCTTCGTAAACAGTCAGATTGCGGTGTACAATGTCGTCTTGGGGAACATAACCTATGTGTCCGCGCATGGCGTCAAAATGGCGATGAAGATCGAGTCCGTTAATCAACACCCTTCCGACAGTGGGAGTCATGTTGCCGTTGATGTTTTCCATCAATGTGGTCTTACCTGCACCGGCCGGTCCCATGAGAGCTACAAATTCTCCCGCTTGAATAGTGAGAGAAACATCTCTCAATAACCTTACTGCTCCGCCTTTGACATCATAACAAATACCCTGCACATCAACTCTGGTGCTGACGCGCAAGTCATCGCTCTCCACTTGGCCGTCAGCGGCAAGACGCATTCTGACAGGCCCAATTTGAAAGGTATCCTTTTCGGAAATAAGAACAGGAGCTTTAACTTCTTCGCCGTTAAAAAACGTACCGTTCGCCGAACCCAAATCTTCTAGAATAAATCCGTCTTTGGTAAGAGTAAGGGTTGCATGGTACTTTGATACCATAGGATGATCGATTATATGATCATTGTCCAGTGCCCGACCTATGGTCAGTTTGCCCTTAGAAGTTTGCAAGAGTTGAGTAGCCATAAATCAACCCTCCCCCGCAACACCGCCCTGAAAGCGAATCACGATTTTCTGACCCGCCACAAAAACCGCATCTCCTGAACTTATAAGTTGTTTCTTTTCCAGCTTAACAGCGTTTTTCTCTATTCCTCCGCCTTTGCCGTAGAAGGTGCCGTTAGTTGAACCTAGATCTTCTGCCCATATAAGACCTTGCGCTTTGTTGTACTCTATTCGGCAGTGTTCCCTTGACGCTCCTCCGGAAGTTATTTGTACCTTACAATTTGTTTCTCTCCCGATCAGATTCACTCCGTCATCCAAATCTATTCGAGTACCGTCTGCTAATTCAAGCCAAGCATTTTCAATTGAGGACATTGCCATGGTTTTGGCAGCGGCAGCTTGAGGAGAGGGTGTGTCTGCGCGCTTAGGAGGATTAGAAACTGCAGGAGCCGAAGGCGGCGCTCCGGCCGAAGCCGACGGTTTTGCCTTACGAGTGCGCATTGCTGTAATAAGAATTGCAAACACTGCAAAAACCAGTATGCCCAACACAAGATAGGTGAGCATTCCCGCTGACTCAGCTCCCTTGGGAGGTTTTACAATTTCAAAAGATGCAGTGCTCTCTCCTGTTTCACCGAATCTATTAACAACCTTAACTGTACCGGTTTTATGAGCAGCATTGAGAGTTGTGACAACTCTGAAGGGGCTTTGCGATTTAACAACAGTCGGAACATTGTTTACGAATACTTGGACAGTACTTGGCGGACCGCAGAAACCGCTTCCGTCAACGGTCAAGTCAACCTTTCCGTCTTCTACAGCCTTACTGTCAGCTTTGTCCGGATAAAAAGCAGTAACAGTGGGAGTAGGAGGCGGAGCTGATGTAGCTTGGAATTTAATGGGTTCGGCGTCTCTGCCCTCAACTTTAAGTAGTGATATATGCTCCACCGCCGGCATGGGCTGATAACACGGGAACATTGTTCTAAGATAATACTGGCTTCGAATTCTATTCCATATGAGGCCGACAAATATTTTGTTGTTGTTATGCCCTTGTCTGAAAACAGATTGTCCGCCCGTTGCTTTTGCCAAATCATGTGTGCCGTTTTCGATTTTGTGAGAGTTGCGCGGGTCATCGTATTTTTTGTCCAGTTTAAATACGATTGAGAAAAACGGAACGAGGCCGTTTACGTAAGAATCGCTAACACAATCACCTTTTCCTTCACCCTTATCTGCACCGCCGGTTATTAGTATTATTGCACGATACTTATCTTGCGGTTTTTCCGGAAAAAACCTAAGCGACTCTGATAGTGCATTACATAAACGTGCACCGGTTCTATCATTTGAAGCTAAGGTTCTAATATTAGAAGCCGCTGTTTTTAGAACTTCCGGATCGCTGCTGAAGGGAACCTCCAGTTTGGCTTCCTGAAATCCGCCCGGGGTAGGTGCTGTAGCAATTGCAATTTGATCTTTTGCCGGATCCATAAGCTCAATAATGTTGTTGACTAATTGTTTGGCTTTTGAAAATTCGGAAGTGTAAGAACTTGATATATCTACTAGAACAAGAAGCTGCGCACCAACCTGTCCGGCAGTTATTTCTTGCTGATTGAGAATCCAGCCTCCCTGATCTCCGGCATATTCATCCATGCTTACGGCAAACGATGCTGCAGTTAGATCTCGCTTAAAAACTCCGCTATCTTCAACATCGACAAATATAGGAGTATCCGAAGGAAATCCCTTGGGATTTATTTGCCAATTAACTTTTCGTTGAGCCCAAGCAACCGTAGTTATAAACAAAGATAAGCTGATAGCTACTGACAACAAAAATTGAAAGCGTGTTTTTTTCATGTAAACCCTCATTTGTAGTCCCAATCATTTGTCGAGCATGATAACAGTATGCAGTAATATCGTCCACTTGTTCGAAGATCAAGTGCAGTAAAAAAGCAAATTGACACAAGCAAGCAAACAATATTTCGTGTATATTGTTTTTGTTTGCATTTTTTGTAGGGGAGTCGAAATGGTCAATAAAAAAGATCAATATCCCGAAGAACCCAATAAGACTCATTTTGCCGACCCCGCTAGAGCGACTGTTGAGCTTTTAGAATATCAGATTGGTCTGGCCGGAAATCATCCAATATCAAATGTTGTAATGGAAGCTTTCAGCGGCATAGTTTTAATATTGAATCAACACCGTCAAGCTGTGGCGGTGAATGATTTTCTCCTTAGAACATTGGGTGTAGCAGATCCGGATAAAATTTTGGGACTTAGACCCGGCGAAGCACTAAAATGCCTACACGCAGAAACCGCACCGAACGGATGCGGAACAGGTCAAGCTTGTATTACCTGCGGAGCCGCATTAGCCATACTTGCCGGAATGCGCATGAATCAACCTATAGAGCGCGAATGCCATATCGAGGGCAACGAAGAGCCTTTTGAATTTTTAGTACGAGCATGTCCCATTTTGCTCGAAGATTCTGAGTTTGTTGTTCTTACCTTACAGGACATTACCGAACAAAAACGTACCCAGGCTGTAGAAAGAATTTTTTTACATGATTTATCCAATTGTCTTCAGGGCTTGCAGATCTTGGGAAATCTTTTACAGACAGATTGTGACTCTCCGACACATGAAGAACTGCGACAATTATTAGAAATAGCAAATTACACAGTTGAACTGGTTGACACTCATCGAGATCTGTTGCTGATGGAATCAGGTAAATACAAACCTGTATTAAAAGATATAAAAATCACAGAGTTGCTCAATAAAATTGATCAGGTTACCCGCTTTTTTGGGGGCAACACTGACAAGAAACAATTGTTAATAGATAACTGCGTCGGTGACAGCGTAATAGTTTCAGATGATGTACTTCTGGGAAGAGTGCTTGTAAATATGCTCAAGAACGCACTGGAAGCTGACAACAACAAAGAAACCGTAGTTTTAAAATGCACCAAAGAAGAGGATAAAATTGTTTTTTCGGTGCAAAATTCAGCTGAGATACCGGGTCACGTGGCTGTAAGAATGTTTCAACAATATTTATCTACCAAGCAGGGACAGGGCAGAGGTCTCGGTACATATTCAATGAAGCTCTTAGGAGAACGCTACTTGGGAGGAAAGGTTTCATTTAGTACCTCTCCGCACGGCACTGTCTTTACCTTATCAATTCCTCAAGTAAAGGTTTAGCCGAGGCACTCTTAAGAGCATCGAGTCTTTCGTTTTCTTTGCCGGGTTAGTCAAAAGGATCTCGGTCTATTGGAACTTTGGACGCACTTTCGGTAAATTTTCCGTGGTCAAAGAAAGAGAGCAGATCGTCGCCGATAACATCATACCGATGATACATCTCGTAGTGGTGTAGATATGTATACATAATATCATCGTGCGGTTGTCGAAATGCCGAGGGTTCAAAATCGCGCTTTGTGACAGGGTTGAGCTGCTTTCGGTGAAGACGAACGTAAAAGGCGGCTTTGCACTCCACGATAATACCAATACGACGATCCTTTTTTTCGAGTGTCGGATATGGAGAATCTCTCAATTCGGCAACAGTGGTGCCGAAGAGCCTTGTAATAAGCCACGGTATATTTTTCATTACAATGCGGGGAGCCTGCTCCTGATAAGGGCTTCTATCGTAAACTATCTTCTTCAAGTTAGGGAACGGATATTGATCGAGATAAAAGTTTAGAGTCCAACCGCCGAGCAGATACACAAAAGCGTACACCTCATCGTAAGTATCAAGCCGATTCGCTTCGATAAAATCCTTCAGCGCAGCCACGTTACCGCGAAAGCCGTTTTTGGTGTGATACTCAGGAATATAAACGTCGTAACCCCGATTCGGATACCATTGTTTTGCTGCACGCAATCCCTTGCGACTGCTTCCTAAACCCGGCAACACTAACACTGCCTTTGAGGATCGTATCTTGTTTACCTTCTCAATATGAATGTATGCCTTGGAGCAATTAATAGCTGTGATTGGTAAAATGCCGATATATATCATCACAACAAGATGGCGCATTCTGCATCTATTTTTTGTTGTTAACGCCATCGGCATTGGTTTACTTTCAGGCACAGCGAAGCTCTCGAAATATTCTATGGGTTCTTACGATAGAGGTCTGAACCAGACCTGCGGCAATGATAAGATTGGTAATGTCCAAAACCGAAACCGGAAAAGACTCATTCGTTTTAAAGGGAACAAAGAACTGAGCCCAACAACCCAGTGCCAACGCAAACATACGCTGCTGTTTTCCCATTAGGCCCCCGAACTGTCGGCGAGCACCAACAGCCTTTCCT
>CAYWLQ010000027.1:0-41406 GCA_964458775.1 uncultured Myxococcales bacterium
ACCCAAACACACGTCTCTATTTAGTTTTTAAGAAAAATGGCGTAGGAACTTTAGATTAGTCGTTCCTCTCACAATAAAACTGACCTTAAATTTTGGACTGACAGTGCGTTTCTAACAGATGATGTTTTATATGCTATCGTTGTTTCATTGCGTCGAGTTGCTTAAGTCGAATCATAGCTTCCTTTGCTTTTAAGCTGTTGGGATATCGTTTTATGCAACGCCTAAGGGTTTCTGCTTCTTTGTCAGTATTTCCAAGCTGACGATATGCCTCGGCGGTGCCGAATAGAGCTTCCTCAGCCAACGGTCCTTTCGGCGCCTTTCGCTGATATGATTGATAGTATTCGAGAGCTTTTTTGGGGGCATTTAGATGTCGAAGCTCAAGCTTAGCCAAAGCTATAAGGGCAACTGCGGCTTCCGGTTGCGAAGCATATCGATTTAGAACCTGTCTATAACGAGACGCTGCGCATTGCCATCGATGATCAATAAGACATGCGTGTGCTTCTCTAAGCAAATCATCTAGGGACAGTCCGATTCGAGCGGGCCCGGTTTCTATTTCGTTTGCATTTTTAGTTGGTTTTTCCAGTTTTTCCTCAGTGTCTTCCGTCTCTTCCGTCTCTCTCGGATTTTCGAATTCGTTTTGTGCTTCGGTCTTTTGGGACAAAAGTGCTTTATGTTTATAAGTATCAAGAATTGCTCGAAGGCTTTCTGTTTCTGCTTCGGCCAAATCGTAAATTTTGTTTTTTCGCATTCTTGCACTATGTCCGGCCGATACGTTAAATATGTTGTTTGCATATTCAGAAGGTATAATTTCTACTGTTCCGTTAAAGACCTCAACCCTTGTGTCCTCTGCTTCAACGTTGACTGTAAAAAGTGTTCCTGTAACTCGCACTTCGCCAAAGGGAGTATTGACAGCAATTCGATTCTTTTTCAAACGTTGCGAATCTACAAAAACCCCTATTGCCCCTTTGTTAATTGATATTTTTACATTGCCGTTATTTTCTATCTCAACATGCGGTGCAATAGAATCACAATAAGACATGAGAACACCATTCGCAATAACAGCAGGTTCTGAAGGGCTGCATTTCGTGCTGACCGTTGACTTTGAAGGTTTGTCGTACAGACTCGGTAAAAACATAACGTAAATGAAAGACGCTGCAACTGCGGCAATTACTGCAAATGTAATTTTTCTTCGGAACTTATTGTTGCGATGCGAAAAATATTCCAGCTTAACGTTGCTGACCATTGTTTTCAGTGCATTGTCTTCGAGGGAATCGCCGTAGCGTGAGAGACCGTTTGTTACCGTGCTTATTTCACGACACTCTTCACATTGATCATTATGATTATGCAGAGCTGTTTGTTCCGAGTCTGAAAGGGGTTCTTCCAATATTAGCTTTTCGTAAAGTTGTGCCGCTTCGGAACAAGATATTTCATTGGGTCTGTCCGATGAGTCAATCATGACAAATCCTCCTGCAACGCCTTTCTGAGTTTCGGATGTTTTACCAATATTTCCCTAAACTCTCTGTAGGCGGTTCTCAGTCTATCTTTCACAGTGTTGGGTGATGCTTCGGTAATCTCAGCTACTTCGTTTATTGTATAATCATAAAACAAATGAAGAATTAAAGGAACTCTGCGAAGCGAAGGAATTCTTTTCATCTTTGCTTCAAGTGTTTTCATAACTTGTGTCCTTGACGCTGATTGCTCCGGATTTGAATCGTTCTCAAATTCTTCCTCATCAAGAAGTACAAATGTATTGGATAATTGGCGCTCTTTTTTTATGGTTTTCATTGTAACCCTATATGCAATTTTCCCGGCCCATGCCTCCAGACTCCCTGTGCCGTCAAAAACGGGCAAGCTCTTCATTACTTCCACTGCTGCTGTCTGGCAGATATCTTCTGCCTGGCTGTGATTCTTGACCGCATACTTAACAACCTGAAATATCTTTGGGCAAACCCTAAGCAACAGTTGTTCCGCTGCATCAGGGTCTGACTGGGCTTTTCTCGCTAAATGAAGGTCACAGCTTGATTTCGTATTACTGCTATCTGCCATATCTTTCCTTAAATCATCCTACAAAAAGTGTTTCGCCTTCCTTCAGTGAGATAGGTGCTTACAAATCATTATAGCGGGCGGACAAAATTAGGCATGCAAATTGGTGCGAATTTTATACGCCCGATTTTTTTAATCCTTTGCACCTAGTCGATGATTGGGGACCTGTCAGGTTGAATTACCTGCAAAATTTAGGAGAAAAAGACAATGAAATCTTTTGTAACAGTTGCATTGTGTTCCATTATTTCACTGGCTTGTGCTGAGACAAGCAAGACCGAAAATGAAACTGAGTTGATTGATACTGAATTGCTTGACGGAACAGATATTAGTTCCGATGCGGATGCAGATATGGATGCAGATACGGATACTGATATTGACACTGATGCTGACACGGACACAGATACTGACTCAGACGCGGATACCGACAGTGACTCAGACGCGGATACCGACAGTGACTCAGATGCGGATACCGACAGTGACTCAGACACTGATTCTGACATCGACACGGATACTGATACCGATACTGATACCGATACTGATACCGATACTGATTCTGATACTGATATAGACACAGACAGTGACACGGATTCGGACACTGATTCTGATTCTGATTCTGATACAGACAGTGACACGGATGTCGATACTGATTCCGACACGGATTCCGATACTGATTCCGACACGGATTCCGATACTGATTCCGACACGGATTCCGACACGGATTCCGACACGGATTCCGACGAAAGCGGACGTGTAATGGAAAACTTGGATCGAGGGGTTATTGCTGTGCCGGATCAGAGGGACGGCGTGTTTATAAGTTGGCGTTTGTTCGGTACGGATCCCAATGATATCTCTTTCAATCTTTATCGTAACGGCAATACGCTCGTTTGCAGCACCGGACCTGATGAAGGCACTAACTGCACAGACAGCGGAGGAGCAAACGGTTCGAGCTATGATGTGCGCCCAGTTATCGACGGCAAGGAAGGAAATCCAAGTCAAGCTTATACATACAACGGTCGAAACTACATCAGCATCCCACTGCAATCAGGAGAACGTATCCATCTGGCATGGGCGGGAGATTTGAATGGAGACGGCAGCATGGATTTGGTTGTTGATCGTATAGGTGCAAACAGACCCAAGGTAGAAGCATATTTAAATGACGGAACTTTTTTGTGGAGTATCGACATGGGACCCAACTCGGAAAATCAAAACAACATAGAAGGCGGAGCGTCGGTAATCTCCAACGGTCACAACGACGGTCTTACAGTATTTGATTTTAACAGTGACGGCAAGGCGGACGTGGCAATAAAAACCGCGCCCGGGGCAATATTCGGTAACGGCGAGGTTATGCCGGGTTCAGGGGAGACGCAATATCTCTCTATTGTAGACGGAATGACCGGCGCAGAAATTATTTCGGCTCCCATGGCAACAGACTATGTATCTGACGGACCGTTACAGTGTCATTTCAGCGTCGGATATTTTGACGGCGAATATCCGAGCATTGTCACCAGGTGTAAAAATCGCGTGGGAAACGGCGGTTTTAATCTCGTAGCTCAAACATGGGACTATAGAGACGGCAAGCTGACCGAAAGATGGAAATGGCTGAGGGGCAACAAAAACGCACCGGATTTTCACCAACACAGAGTTTTGGATGTGGACGGAGACGGTCGAGATGAATTATGCGACGGAGGTTATGTTCTTGACGATGACGGGACTTTGCTCTACAGCCTCGGCGACAGCGGAACAAATCACGGAGATCGCTTTCATATTACTGATATGGATCCTGATCGCCCCGGACTTGAGGGCTTTGCTATTCAACAAGACAATCCGACCGGACTTGAAACCTACTATTACGATGCTGCAACCGGAAAGATACTTAGAGAGCATTGCTGCGGTGGAGGTGACCTGGCGCGAGGAACTATTCTCGATCTATATCCGGAACATAAAGGATATGAGTATATGAGTTTTAACGGCATGTGGGTTGCCGGTTCGGGACACAGAATTACCTCCAGCGGAGATGCAGTGCCTTGGCCGAATTTTAGAATGTGGTGGGACGGTGATTTGGGAAGTGAGCATATGGATAAAAATTGGGTAGGCAAGTGGAATACTCAAGCCATGGCACGCAACACTTACTACTGGAAAGAAACGTTTGCCGGCTATGAAACCGCAAGAGGAGCTATTCCTTTATACGGTGACCTATTCGGTGATTGGAGAGAAGAAGCAGTGGTCCAGAATGATAATGAGATTCGGATCTACAGCACAAATTATCCTTCCGACATTCGCCTTTACACCTTGCTCCACAATCCGGCCTATCGCAACTCGCTTACTGCAAAGGGATATTTGCAGTCCCATCATGTGGACTACTTTTTGGGATTTGACATGGATCCCCCGCCGAGACCGGCTATACGTCTCGTTCGCTGAAGAATAACCGAATAACTTTAGAGTTATACCAAAACATGCAAAATCAATTGTGCAAACAGGGTCATGAGAATGAGAGAAATCGGATATGCCGCTGCGTAGCTGATTACGGGTATTTCTGATTCGGTTGTTTCGGTCAGAGCTCCGAGTCCGGGAGTAGAGGTCATTCCTCCGCATATTCCTCCCAGGGTTCGCAGAATGTCCATTTTTAAAACCTTCATTGCAAACAGGCAGCCCGTCAGCATTGGAATTATTGTTACTGTCAAAGCCATTGCAATCAGTATTACTCCGTAAGAAGATGCTATCGAAAATATTTTGGAACCGGCTTCTATTCCGGCTCCTGAAAGAAAAAAGACCAAGCCTAGATTCATCATCATCATTCTGGATGCAGCCGGCATATATCCCCGAATTTTTCCGAGCCTTCCAAAATGCGACATTACTATTCCTGCTAAAAGCGGGCCTCCTGCAAGTCCCAATGAAAAGCTTCTTCCGTTGCCAAGTGAAATTGGTGTCAAGCCGACCAGCAAACCTACTCCGATTCCGAGAGCGACAGCTATTAGATCCGTTTCACTGAGAACACGTTCTTTATGTCCTCCGTACGGCAAAAACTGCTCTATGTTTTCGGCAAGACCGACTACGGTTATTACATCGGCGTATTGCAATACCGTATCGGGTTTGGGAACAAACTCCACACCGTTTCTTTTAATCCTTGAAACCGTTAATCCAAAGCGGGATAAAAGATCGAGAGACTGTAATGACTTTCCCACAACCTCAGCACCGGTTATCACAGCTTGCTTTCGTGTATCAGCATTAATAAAATACTGTTTGCTGCTCGGTTTTCCAAAAAAGTCTATTAGATTATTAATTGTTTCATGTTCTCCGATCAGCAATACATTCATGCCCTGAAGAAGCGTTATATCGCTTTTCATCGGTAACAATACTTCACCCAAAAGATATCTGGACATACAAAAACCGGATTGAGTAGGCAATTGTATATCGCAAACCCTTTTGCCGAACAACATCGGGTTTTGAATTTCCACCAGTGTTCTAACTATTTTAGATTTAGGAGAAGTTTCGCGTTGTGCCTCTTTATCGAGATTAACATTGAGCAGCTTAGGCAAAAACTGAACAAACAACACCACACCGATAATTCCAAACGGATAGGCAATGCCGTATCCGACCGACACCGCACCGGCGTTACCGACAGCATCGGTCGCAGCTGCCAATGCCGGAGTACTGGTAAGCGCTCCGGCAAATACTCCGACCGAAAGGTCTGCCGGTAAATTAAAAACAATTGCAAACAAACAGGCCGTAATAGCGCCGGTAGCGGTAATTACCAAACCCAACTGAGCTGAACGAGAACCCTGTTTGGCAAAAGTTCTAAAAAAACCGGGCCCCGCCCCTACTCCCACAGCATATACAAAAAGCACAATTCCTATGGAAGAAACACCTTGCGGTACACTAAGACCCAGCATACCGAAAATAAAAGACGAAAAGATAACACCGCTTGTTCCCAGCGAAATTCCTTTGATACGAAAAGAACCCAAAACAAGGCCCAAACAGATTATCGCAAAGAGACAAAGAAGAGGATTTGCAACCCAAAAAGACATGCCGCTCTTTTATATCCTTGTGCAAAACCTTAAAAGCTTAATAAGCATTATTTTTGTGATAAAAAGACAGGGTGAAAGAAACAAAACTTACAATATCAGAAACAAAAGAACTTTTACAAAAGCTAATATTATCCAATACTGCTTGTGTATTTGACCAAGAAAAACAAACCCTTAGTTATATTGACGAGCACAAAAACCGTTGCAAGCTAACCTTGCCGATAATCATTCCCGAAGCTACTGCTCAAGGAGTAGAGGATGTTCTACATTGCATCAACAATTCGATCCTTTCTTATACAATCATCTTGATACAGGCAGGCGCAGCAGCAATCGGATTTTACAACAACGGCGTGCTTGACTCTCATAGGGTTATAAAAAAATATATGGTTCGCAAAAAACAGGGTACATCTCAAATAAAGCACCTCAAATCCAAAGGTAAATCAAGGTTGGGTTCGCGCATACGGTTACAAAACACTGTGTTGTTTTTCGAAGAAATCAATCAAACCTTACAAGAATATAAAGTCGCAGACAAAAGCGAAACAATACTGCTGTCTTTGCCTATCAACATGATAAATCTTCTTTTTACAGCAGAAGTTCCGGTACCTTTTGACAGGAAGGATCCAAGAATAAGAAAAATACCGATGGATGTTAATGTTCCGTGCTTTAAAGAACTAACACACGTAAACTGGAACTGCTCAAGAGCTACGCTTAATGAGAAAAACGAAAAGGAATATTCCTCTTAATTAGCAACGCCTTTAGTGCTTTTTCTGCTGCTTGTTGCGCATCGAAACAAAGGTCTTCCCAATAGACATCATCCGGCTTAGGTTGATTTGCTCTGGATAGGTTGCTTTGAGCGCGGGCAAGCCAATCCTCGGGACTACCTGGAGATTTTCTGTCAAGAGACATATAATTCGCGTCCTTCGGCCAATGCAGAACCTATGATCATTCCCGGGTTATCTCTATACTGCTTTACATCTTCTTCGGTCACCACAACTATATCAATGGCAAACCCAATGTCTGAAATATTCCGGTAGATTTGCTGTGCGGTTTTCCTTCGATGCTCTCCATTAGGTACGATTACTAAAAATATCCAGATCACTATTAGGTCCCATCTCTTTTCGTGCGGCGGAGCCGAAAAATCACATTTTTGCGATAGGGTCAAATTGGATCTGATTCTTCTTTGTCATAAATGCTCCATAACACCCGTTATGAATTTCTCAAGAAACAGCTGTCCGGTATCTTCATGGCATTTCGTTTTGTTTTTGTATTTTCTATAAAACGAGCGGTAACTTTGTCCCTATATCCGCTGACCGGCTTGTCACCCGGATTGCTCAGCAGACTATTAATATCGTGCATGGCCAATTCGCGAATATATTTTCCTATCATCGACGCTGCGGCAATAGGCAGATGACTTGCATCTCCGTCTCGAATAAAAGATATTTTTCCATACGGAACTATGCGATAGGTGCTGATTTGCGCGGTTTCTTCTTCGGGCATCCAAAGTCCGCCGTAATAACGTTTAAACCAGGAACCGTATTTGTTTGTGGCGCCTACCTTGCCGCAAAGCACCAGAACATCTCCGTTATGACCGACAGACAGATTTTCCACTAGTTTCAGCATTAACATAAAGTCCAGCGCAAATTTGTTTTGTTCGTCTTTCTCGGTTGCCAGGTTGTATGCTCCCGGACAAATAGAAAAAGCCCTCACCGTTTTTGGAATTATATTTTGGAGGGATAATCCCTTTGACTCATTATTAATCCAGTCCAGTTCTCTTTTTGCGGCAAAACAGGGCAAAGCAGAAGCAGATGGAGCACACCAAGCTGGAAGCAGAGTGCATAAACGTTTAAGGGGCATAGGCAGAACAATATCGTCATATAAACCCGCAAATGTCAGTGGATTAATGCCGAACTTCTTCAACCACGCCCACACCGCCGCTTCAGCCGACCCCAATTTTGAGGACGAAAAGATCTTTTTTGAGTCATCGGTTACCAATTCTGCATCCGCTGCCTGCCAAAACATTTCAGGAGAGTAACTGTCCGCCTCAAATGCCGTCGCGGTAACTATCAACGGACCCAATATCGGACCGAGTCCGTTTTCGTCTATACCAATAATCAACATGCCAAACAGCCCGATATGATCTTGTACAATGCAGAATCAACCTTATCTGAGTAGTGTAAACTCATCTAACCGACTCTCCGTTTACAACTATTTTGTCAATAGAAACGCCTATCTGTTCGGGCATAATTGAGTCCTCTGACGGAATAACTGCTACTCCAATTGACTGAACCATTTCGGTGTAAACAAAAGATCCGCAATCGTTGTCAAGATTCAATGTTATAGTTACCCATTCTTCAGCAGTTGAATGAGCTACAAAGTAGTCACATTCTATCCAGGTATTTCCGCTTATAAAAGAAAACAAGAATCCTCCCGAAAGATAACGTGTTGTTTTAACTGTAAAATCAATTGATACTGCACCGGTCCAGTTTGTTGCAAAAAAGTTTCTGAAAACGCGCGGCCTATCTGTTGTTGATTCAAACTCTCCTTCAAAATCGAAGGTTCCATTTTCGAGATTGTGAACAAAAAACTCGCTTTCAAACCCCTGCGGACCGTCATCAAAGGTCCAAACTAAAGGGAAATCTACATTATTGCCAATTCCATTAGTCTCGGAATCTTCGTTTTCTATTTCAGAATCATTATCATCTGCAGCATCATAATTATCAAAATAATCTGCTTCAGCCTTAGAACTGGAGCATCCCGATATCAACCCAAATATCCAGTAAAAACAAGCGAGTAACAACAATTTTAGTGTTTTTTTCGGATTTGTCATTGTTAATATCATAACATATCCTCCTGCTGAACAAATATGGCACGTTGACAGACAATACAAGATTGATTCTTGATAACATGCGTTTTACCATTTAAGAATCAATTGGAGCTTTTTAAAGGAGCAATATGTTTTTAACCGTTTTGGGATTGAAGTTATTGTTACAGGCAGAACCGATAGCCCCTTCCAAGGGTCAAAACTGGGGAATGTGGTATATACTGGTTATAGTGGTATGCGTAACTGTTGTCGGTTTTTGGTTACTCAAGCGCATTTCGGACATCGCTGTTAAAAGAAAAACGGATGCCATGATTCGCGAAATAGGCGAAGACAACACGGGACAAGAAAAGAAAGAATAGAAAGAGGACGCATAGGATGGGACAGTTTTGGGGATTATCAGTCAATGATGATATGCTGCTGAGATGCGTTGTGCTGAATCTGGCAAAACAAATTTCGTTATGCACATCGAATGCTAAAAGCTTCGGGCTCGGTTACTATTCACAAGGAGAGCTGTTGCAAAGGTTTGAGCCTCAGTGCAAAGAATCTACAATTGATTCAGCTCTTGCGATTGACGGAATAAGGGCAGAAATGTTGGTAATGCATATGCGCTCAAACAGTAACGGTCCTACTAAAAGAGAATGCATTCATCCGTTTCGCTTTAAAGAGTGGTTGTTTGCCCATAACGGTTCGATAGTTGGATTTTTAGAAATAAAAGATAGAATTCTGAATTCTATTCCGTCTTTTATTCGACGAAATATTAAAGCCGAAACCGATTCCGAATTAATGTTTCATCTTTTCTTGTCTTTTTTGTATGACGCAGGTGAGCTGAACAGAAAAGATGCGGACATTCAGATTATTGGAGATGCCCTGGCTCGAACACTGGCAACTATAGATGAATTCGCCCATGTTGAGGGAAACCCCAAATCTGATGCATCAATAATCGTAACAAACGGATATTCAATGGTTACCGTGAATAGAGGCTATCATACGGATTACCTATGCCTTAACGGGATTCTTGATTGTCCGGCATGTCGAATAACTCTTCATCCCAATGACCCTGACTTTTCAAGGGCTGACCATGAAGACCTAAGAGCAGTATTGGTTCGCTCTTGTAAAAACCCTGTTCAGTCAACAGAAACCGTGAAGGTAGTCGACAACTCAATTCTTTTAATTTCAAAAAAACAAGAAGTATCTGTCAGAACTTTTTAAATACAATACCAAATCAAATACAGGAGGTGATTTATGCCGCGAGTTGCAATACTGGGCGGAGGACGAGTGGGAAGAGTCATAGCGAGGGATTTGTCCGAAGACTCGACTATGGAAATAATGCTTTATGATTCCATGTGTGAAAAAATGGAAGATCTTAAGGCGCGCAGCAATATAAAAATAATTCAGTCAGATTTGTCGACAGCAGGAGCAATTTCAAAAGCTGTTCGTTCAAGCGATATCGCAATAGGAGCATTGCCCGGTCATATGGGTTTTAAGGCACTCAAAGAAGTATTGCTAGAGAAAAAACCCTATGTAGATATATCGTTTATGCCCGAAAATCCAATGACGTTGCATAACGAAGCTGTCTGCGCCGGGATTCCTGTTATATACGATTTCGGCGTAGCGCCGGGCATGAGCAATTTTATTGCTGCTTCTCAGGCAAAGCTTTTCGATTCACCGGAGCGAATAGTAATTTTGGTGGGAGGGCTTCCTCGAAAACGCAGTTTGCCGTGGGAATACGAAGCGCCGTTTTCTCCTGCGGATGTAATAGAGGAATACCTAAGGCCTGCAAGAATTAGAAGAAACGGAACTGTAATAACCTTGCCGGCACTGAGTGAAACCGAAACGGTTGAATTTGGGAATGTCGGAACTTTGGAAGCGTTTTTAACCGACGGATTGCGATCAATTGCTGACTTTGAGCTGTGTCCAAACATCGAAGAAAAAACACTTCGATATCCGGGTTATCGAGACCGTATGAAACTCTTGATAGACACCGGCCTGCTCAGCGACAGGTCGATAGAAATAAACGGAACAACAATCACTCCTCTCCAAGTAACCTCAAAACTTCTTGAGAAAGCCTGGCGAACCCCTCCTGTGCCGGATGAATTTACAATAATGCAGATCAGAACAGAGGGTAGAATGCAAGGCAGATTCTCAATGTCTATAGTTAATCTATTTGATGAAACCGACAAAAAAAGAAATGAAACCTCCATGGCAAGGACCACAGGTTTTCCCGCAGCAGCGACAACTCGGGCTCTGCTAAACGGAATACTAGAGCTGAACCCAGGAATATATCCGCCGGAATCCCTAGCCGATTACAAAAATTTTAAAATTTATCTGTTTGAAGAACTGCACGCAAGAGGGATTAAGTACACGATTTCAGAACAGCAGATTGAGGAGTAATAAAGGCCGTTGAATCATGTGATGAATTGCCTGACACCGCACTATATGTGACTACGCTGAGTGTACTTGGTGTGGAGCAATTTGTGTGATTTTTCACCCAAGGGTTTTTCAAGATATGTTTCGTAGAGCAGTTTAACAGCAGGATTTTCATGAGACATTCTTATGCTCTGAACATTTGCGTCGTCATTATAGAGAGCTTGTGCGCGCAGTTTTCGTTTTTCGTTAGTAGCAGGAAGAGGTTGCCCTCCACCGCCGACGCATCCGCCCGGACATGCCATAATTTCTATAAAATGGTAAGGTGCCTCTTTTCGGTCGATAAGATCCATTATTTTTCGAGCGTTGTTTAACCCGTGAGCAACCGCTACTCGAACTTCGCCGAAGCCTTCGACATTTAGTGTTGCATCTTTGATTCCTTCGAGACCGCGAACCTCTTTAAGGTTTAGATCCGGCATGTCTTTGCCGACAACAATTGAATATACTGTTCTAACAGCCGCTTCCATTACGCCGCCGGTAGCTCCGAATATTGTAGCAGCTCCGGTATATTGTCCCATGGGAGCATCATAGTCTTCATCAGGTAGTGCAGAAAAATCAATTCCAGCTTGGCGAATCATTCTGGCGAGTTCGCGGGTGGTAAGCACTGCATCTACATCTCTGTAACCCGAGTCATTCATTTCCGGTCGACTTGCTTCAAATTTTTTTGCTGTGCAGGGCATTATAGAAACGACAAATATGTTTTTAGGGTCAATCCCGCTTTTCTCGGCATAATAGGTTTTTGCCAAGGCACCGAACATTTGTTGCGGTGATTTGCAGCTGCTCAAATGACCCAGTAAATGAGAATAAGAATGCTCGATAAACTTAATCCAACCGGGGCTGCATGACGTGATCATAGGCAATGTACCTCCGGTTTTTAGCCGATGCAGTAGTTCTGTCCCCTCTTCCATAATAGTTACATCCGCTGCAAAGTTTGTATCAAAGACTTTATCAAATCCAAGTTTGCGAAGAGCGGCTATCATTTTTCCCGTTACCAGAGTGCCTGCAGGCAAACCGAAAAATTCGCCTAGCTGTGCGCGAACAGCCGGTGCTTCCTGAATGATCACGTGTTTTTTCTTGTTATCAAGAGCTTCCCAAACAAGGTCGACATCATCTTTTTCCATAATGGCCGCTGTCGGACAAACAACTGCACATTGTCCGCAAAAAGTGCACGTGGAATCCATCAGGTCTGCTCCCATTGCCGGAACAACTTTTGAATAAAATCCACGACCTTCAGCGGTTAAAACAGATACACTCTGTGTGTGATCACATACGGTTATACAACGAAGACAATTTATGCATTTTGCTGGATCTCTAACAAGAGAAGGAGATGAATTATCGATACTACGATTTGCAAAGTCTGTGCGATTTACTCTGATTCTTGTTACCCCAACAGCTTCGGCAACAGCCTTTAGCTCACATGTCGGTGATTTGCGACAGTAAGTACATTCATCGGGATGATCTGAAAGCAACAACTCAATAGAAGCTTGTCTTGCTTTTCGGACTCTCGGCGAATTAGTAGATATTGTCATGCCGTTGGCAACAGGTGTAACACATGCCGCCAAAAGATTACGCGATCGAGTTGCTTCAACCAAGCAAACCCGACATGCTCCCGGAGTGTGATTGAGTTCTTGATGCTCGCAGAGAGTTGGAATACGGATATTTACCTTTTTTGCAGCTTGCAAAATCGTCCATTCTTTCGGAACTACTATTTCAATGCCGTCAATAGTTATAGTGACCATAGATGTTCTCCTCTTAATGAACTGGCAGATCTGTTTTTGCAGAACTCAATAATCCATGCTGACGCAGAGGTCAGGATCCTATTTAGCAATAATTTGTATTGGCAAAAATCCTTTATGTCAATCTCAACATAACGAAAAAACGACAATTGCACAAAGCATCCTCCTCTTGTCAAACTACCGTGATACGGTTAGTAGGTTATACCTGTTGTCAACTGTTGCCGAGCGTCGGTCGTAGTTTTCTAGCTACCCATTGTTGCGGTTAACTTCTCTCAGATCAATGAGGCTATAACTGTTTCGGCCGGTATCAACGCGCATTTCAAATACTCCCAATTGATGAGCTGCATCAGATGCGTGGCGCAAGAAACCGTAACTGTATCCGCTTTTTGCTCTTCCGGAGGCCGTTGCTTCGTCCAGCAGATCATCGTACATAACAGAATCCGTCGCTACCATATCTCTGCTAAAATAAAGAGCGCTCGACGGTCTGGTATTGTTTTGTCCGCCTAGAGTTCTAAACGCATGGGGAGGATTACTGTTGCCGTTAATATTGCCGAACAATCCGTCTGTAACAATTAGACGTACTTTATCTTTTATCGGCATGCAGATATCGGCCAGTCTTGCACCGTCCCTCCAGGTATTGTCTCCTGAGGGATGCAGAGCCCCCATATTGCTTATTGAACCCATCATCATTTTCATGGCTCCGGTTATCCAGTTGAAACCGTGCCAACTCAAGACAGGCATCATTATTAGGTGGTCCGCCTCTTCGGTAACACGAGCAATTTGTTCTGTAACAGCAGGAGCGTGTCCTTGAGTAAAAGGTATTTCAGAACCCCATTCCCGTCTATATAAATCCCATTGAATATTGGCGGTATGACGACAATTGTCAATTATTCTTGCTTGAGCGGGAGATCCCAGCAAAGCACGAGACGGATCGGATACCGCAATATTCTCTGCCGGAATACCCAAAACATCTACCAGCCCGTAGACTACTGCACTGATAGGTGCGCAGACGTTGTTCTTCTGTCCGTTTTCATTGTTTACATAGGCATTTATGTGAATCAAAACCAAATCGCCGGCACTGTAGGGAACCAGTGCGCTCCATGCTCCTTTAAGTGTGGAGGCTCCTGTCAATGCCTTAACACCGTCTTCTACCATAGCATCGACTACAGACTGAACAGCGTACTGATAGAAATCGTCGGAGTCAGCACCGTCCCAAGTGGTGGATGAGGAATCAATAACTCTGACTACTCGGCCCATCGGCGGAGGGTCTACAACTTCTCCATTACCTGTATCCGTATCAGCATCGGTATCAGTATCGGTATCAGTATCGGTATCAGTATCAGTGTCGGTGTCGGTGTCAGTATCAGTATCGGTGTCAGTATCAGTATCGGTATCTGTATCAGTGTCTGTATCGGTGTCTGTATCAGTATCAGTATCGGTGTCTGTATCGCTGTCCGAATCAGAATCTGAATCAGCGTCGCTATCCGAGTCTGCATCTGTATCAGTATCTGTATCACTGTCCGAATCTGCATCCGAATCAGCGTCGCTATCCGAGTCTGTATCTGTATCGGTATCTGTATCACTGTCTGAATCTGCATCCGCATCTGTGTCGGTATCGGTATCAGTATCCGAATCAGAATCTGCATCAGCATCAGCATCGCTATAGTCGGTTTCACTGTCTGTTTCTTTTCCTTCTGAATCTTTAGAACAGGAGCTTACAATAGCTGCGGCAGCGCCTACTCCGGCCGTCATTAAAAATTTGCGTCTGGATTCGGACTTGGGGAGAGCCTCGGTTTCTTCAGTTGATTGATCATCTCCTACCAAAGTTATGGAATTTTTTTTCTTGTCCATTGAGATCTCCTTCCTCTAAGAGGAATTCTATTTTTCTAACTTTTCGACATAACCTTTGCCGAATTATTTATTTCTTTTTAGCCGGCCATCCGTCCCAATAGTAGTCGTGACAAGCATTGCAAAACGAGTCAGGTGTATTTGTAAATCCGTGGTTTTCAAATTCTTTTACAGTATCATAAGTATCATGACACCCGGATTGTGTACAGTTGTCAAAAGCCGGATCACCGTCATGGTTAAACCAAGAAGCTCCGTTTTTGTCATGACCGTGACATGAACCTCCCGGAAATCCTCTCGAACATGACCATGCCCAATATTGCATCTTGGGGTTGTGATTTTCGGGTTCCCAGCGTTTTCCTTGTCCGTGACAATCAAAACAACGGGCGTTTTTCCAACCCGGGTGAGTTTTGGTAAGCAGCATAGGTTCTCCTGACGGTGCCCATGTGTCGTCAGCAGAGCTGAATGCTGAATAATCGCCGTCCAAAATAAAGGGCTCTTTTACGTTTTGGGTATCCGAATCAGATCCGACTTCACTTGTATCAATTAAATTTGAGTCAATATTATCAGAGGTCTTATTGTCACTATCAGGTGTGCTGTCTTCTGTTCCGAAAGTTTCCGAAACGCAACCGGACAACCAAACTATAGCAACAATTATGGATAAGACATTATATCTTAGGTACACCATAAGGTTTTTATTCTTTCCTCCTGACACTATAGAATAATCCAAAACCTTAAAATAGGAAACAGTCGAATCTGCTTTTTAACGGAAGGGAAAAAAGAAGAGTTTTTAGAAACTTGAGAAGAAATTCCAAAGCGGATCTGCAGCTCCCGACCACAGGGCGTGACCGCCGTCAAACTCACACCAAAACACAGGATAACCGGCTTCACATCCCAAATATTCTACACAATAGGATGGGTACGGAGCTCCGGCAGGCTGGGTTTGGTTTTGGCATTTATTTCGTGCAACAAAAACATCTCGCGCATCTCTTCCCGATTGGGTGGTTACAAAGTCATCAGAAGCTCCGTGCGCTCCGAAAAAAGCAATCGGTACAGTATCTGTTTCACGGCACCCTCCCATCATACTGCCTGACATGGGAGCAATGGCACGAAACACATCAGACTTTTGACAACCCATAGTATTGGACATCATGCCTCCGAAACTAAATCCGGTGGAAAAAATTCTATCTTTATCGATACATAGATTATCAAAGAAATGCTCCAACATAACTTCAAAAAATCTGACATCTTCACCCCCTGTGTTCCACCAGCCTTTGCCCGACACGCCTCCGCCTCCGCCGCCCTCCAAGCCGTCAGGAGACACAAATATGGCGGTTGAGTCTGATTTTGCCTTAAGTCCGTAGTATCCGTTACTTACCACAGCCGAAGCGCTTCCGCCGAGCCAGTGCCATGTAAAAAACAATCGATAAGGTTTATTCGTATCATAATTAGCCGGTACATCCAAAATGTACATACGTTCTTTTCCGTCTACATCAATGTTGAAAGTACCGCTCACAAGAGGTTGAGCGGATCCGCATCCCGCACTTACTGAATCGTCTGTATCTGCATCAGTGTCTGTGTCGGTGTCGGTGTCAGTATCTGTATCTGTATCTGTATCTGCATCCGTATCGGTATCAGTGTCTGCATCTGTATCTGTATCTGTATCTGCATCAGTGTCAGTATCAGTGTCTGCATCGGCATCTGTGTCAGTGTCAGTGTCGGTATCTGCATCTGTATCTGTATCTGTATCGGTATCGGTGTCTGCATCAGTGTCGGTATCAGTGTCTGCATCGGTATCAGTGTCTGCATCGGTATCTGCGTCAGAATCAGCATCTGCATCGGTATCAGTGTCCGCGTCAGAATCAGCATCCGAGTCAGAATCCGCATCTGTATCTGTGTCTGCGTCTGTGTCGGTATCAGTATCTGCATCGGCATCAGTGTCTGCGTCTGTGTCGGTATCTGCATCGCTATCAGCATCTGCATCACTGTTTGAATCAGTCCCTGTTGATATGTCTGAATCTTCAGTCGTGTTTTCAGAAGACTTGTCGTCAGCGCAAGATATTAAAAGACATGATAGAACCATAATTAGTGTGTACTTCATTTCTTTACTCCTCTTAATAAAATACAAATCCTAAAATCGAGTACTAACAACAAAAAAAACTGGGTATAAAAATTTTCGATAAAACGATATTAGATCGAAAGCCTAGTTTCAACGGTTGTCTTTTTTATGAAGTTTGCTAGACTCCCTGCGCGATTAACCGCAAATCAAGATGTTACAACCCCAAGGAGGTCAAACAATGAAATACGGATATTTCGACGATACAAACTTTGAGTATGTGATAACTGATCCCAAAACACCGGTAAAATGGATAAATTACTTTGGTACCTTGGATTTCGGAGGCATTGTTGACCATACGGGCGGAATGATTGTCTGCAAAAAGGACCCCGCGCTTAACCGCATTACCAAGTATATTCCCCAATTGCCGGCCGGCGATTTTAAAGGTGCAACGATATATTACAAATTGAAAACCGCTGACGGAGTAAAAATCTTTTCTCCTCTGTTCGTTCCTTGTTTGGTACCCTATGAGTCTTACAAATGCCGAATCGGTCTTAGTACCACCATTATCGAAACCGTTTATTTCGGCATACATACAGCGGTTACCTATTTTTCGCCGGATAATCAAACCTGTGTGCTTTGGGATATTAAAATTACCAATAATTCCGGCAAAGACATCGACCTGGATGTTATTCCGGTTATTGAATACTCACACTTTGACGCTGCCAAGCAGTTCAATAATGCAGATTGGGTTCCCCAGACCATGCAGGGACGTCTTATGAGTGACAAAGACGGCATGAAAGCTCTTATGCAGTATGCCTACATGAAAAAAGACGAGCAAATCAACTACTTTACCACCAACTTCCCGGCTTCTTCTTTTGATACGGATCGCTCAAAATTTTTGGGTAACCACGAATATACAACCTGGCAGCGTCCCGGTTCTTTAGAAAACGACGAACTTTCCAGTTACGAAGCACACAGGGGCGACAATATCGCTGCCTTGATGCATCATTTAAAGGGAATGAAAAACGGCGAAACCAAACGTATCATTGTTCAACTCGGTCAAAACGACTCTCCGGCCAAAGCAGCACCCATTATTGACAAATATCGCAACGAAGCGGAGGTTGACAAAGCGCTTGAGTCTATTCGTTCTTTTTGGAAAGACTACCTCTCTAAAATGTGGGTAAAAACACCGGATGCCGCTATGAACTCCACAGTCAATGTGTTCAATCCTTACCAGTGTCACACCACCTATAACTGGTCACGCTTCTTGTCACTATATCAAACCGCTTTGGGTGAGCGCGGTATCGGTTTTAGAGACAGTTCACAGGATGTTCTCGGATGTATGGATCGCATGCCCGAAACAGCGGTTACCCTGGTGCGCAAGCTTTTAAGCGTACAAAAACCGAACGGTTCGGCAATGCATCAATTTTTCCCGCTTACCATGGAAGCAACTATCGGTGACGCTAAAGAATACAAAGACCGTCCCAAATATTACGGCGACGATCACCTTTGGGTTATTCTGTCGGTGGTCGAATACCTTAAAGAAACCGGCAATATTGATTTCTTGAAAGAGGAAATACCTTACTATCACGTAGATACAGACAAACCGCGTGAAAAGGGCACGGTATTGGATCACTTACAGCGAGCAATTGAATTTTCGCGAAATAATGTAGGGAAAAACGGTCTGCCTCTGCTCGGTTTTGCCGACTGGAATGACACAGTAAACCTGCCCACCGGAGCTGAGTCTTGCTTTATTACCAATCAGTACGGCAAAGCTTTATTGGAACTAATGGATTTATGCGACCATCTAGGTGATAAAGCGACCAAAGAGAAATACGCATCTTACTACCAAGAAATGAAAGAGCGTTTTAACAAAGCAGCTTGGGACGGCGAATGGTTCATTAGGTACTTTGACAAAGACGGTAATCCCTTGGGTTCAAAAAAGAATGCCAAATGCCAAATTTATCTTAACGGTCAATCATGGCCGGTAATATCCGGCTTCGCCGATCAAGACAAAGCGGTTAAAGCGCTGGATTCTGTAAACAAGCTGTTAAACACCTCCAAGGGAATTAAGTTGAGTTCTCCGGGTTATGAAGGTTGGGATCCTAATGTAGGCGGCATTACCTCTTATCCGCCGGGAGCAAAAGAAAACTGCGGTATTTTCCTTCACACCAATCCTTGGGTAATGATCGCCGAAACCCTTGTGGGCAATGGAGATCGCGCCTACGAATACTACAATCAGATTAATCCTTCCGCCAAAAACGAAATCATTGATGAGTTTGAGGTTGAACCCTATGTTTATCCGCAAAACATTCTATCAAACGAACATCCTCAGTTCGGTTTGGGTCGAAACAGCTGGCTTTCAGGAACTTCTGCTTGGGCTTACACCGCAGCTACCAAATTTATTTTGGGAATCCAACCCACTTATACCGGATTACGAATAAATCCCTGTATTCCAAAAGCTTGGGACGGTTTCAGCCTGACCCGAAAATACAAAGGGGCTGACTATAATATTGAAGTCAAGAATCCAAGTCATATTTGCAAAGGCATAAAACAAGTAATTGTAGACGGTCAGTCAATAGACGGAAATACAATCCCCAACTTTGCAGACGGCAAAACCCACAAAGTCGAAGTAATAATGGGCTGATATTCCAAGGCGATTATTTTCTTTTACATTTGTACTTTTACCATAAAACTTCATTTTAATTGGGCTTCTAAACGTTACTGTAAGATTTCTTGAGCCGTTTTGGGGCAACTATGGCTCCTATATTTAGTCTTGATATTTAAAATTGAGACTAGTCTTATGGGCGATTTAGAAGATGTTCTTTGTTTTTCACCGTTGCAAAATAACCAGGAAGGTAAAAAGCATTAAGTACCATTAAATAAATGGAGTCTACAAAACAGTGACTTGTTATAGTCCAAATCATTGTTTTGTAATATTTTTTAAACGGCAGAGCATGCCAAAGAGGAGGAGAGACTGATGATCAAAACTGCATACTGGGTGTTTGCATTGCTTGTTGCTTTTGGACTTATAGTTTCGTGCAGCAATAGCAAAGATGGTGAGAATTCCGACAGTTCTGATGCAGATGTTGACAATGACACAGATGCTGACACTGATGCTGATTCTGACAGCGATACCGACGCTGATTCTGACAGCGATACCGATGCTGATAGTGACGAGTTTCAATCTTGCGGTACTACCAGCGTAAATCTTACCGGAGTTACCACAAGAGTAATGTTGCTTTTGGACAAATCGCTGTCGATGAATGACAATAACAAATGGAATCAGGCGGTTTCTGCAATAAACGGAATGGTACAAGCTTTTAACAGTCAAATAGAATTCGGGATTGACCTCTTTGCGGTTGACGGAGACGGCGAACAGGCTTCATGTGCAGTGGGAACAGCTGTTGCAGAGGATTCGGCCTTAGAGAACGCCGCCGATATAGTTAATTTATTAGGCAACACAGCGCCGGCAGGTGCAACACCTTTACTTTTAGGAATGAGAAATTTTTTGGATAGAACTTATGCACCTGCTTTTTCTGCTGCCGGAGCTAACAGATATCTTGTTATTGTTTCAGACGGAATGGACACATGCGGCGAAAACGGTGTTTATAATAGACGAGGCGGAGCCGATGAACAGGAACTGGCTGCTGCAACAGCGTCGCTTTATTCCGAAAACGGAATAGGTACCATCGTTATCGGTTTCGGAGACGGTGCAGACCCGACACAACTCAATGCTATTGCGAATGCAGGAGGCACAGAATTCACAACCTACCTAGATGCTGCCGACGGGGCCGAATTGGATAGCACCTTAAACAATATAGCCGAAACAGTTGTTACAAGCTGTTTGTTTCAACTCGACAATTATGATCCGGAACAAGTTAATACGGACAGAGTAAATGTATTGTTTGACGGAACCGCAATTCCAAGAGACGAAGAATGCCGCGCAAATACCGGCTGGATGTGGGCGGATGAAAGCAAAACATCCGTTCAATTCTGCGAAGCTGCCTGTAATGCAGTAGAATCAGGAACTGTAAGCAACATAGAAGTTCAAGTAGCATGTTCCGATGATGATGTTGTAATTATTACACCGATCTAGCAGAACAATTTCAAGGTAACCTCAAAAGAACTGCCTTATTGTTCTATAGAACTTATTTTACGAGTCAGAATTCTTTAAGTGGTTTTTCCAATCGGCCACCATCTTCTCCAAGGTCTGCAACAGGGCAAGCAATCCCATAGCTTCGGGAACAATCGAGTGATAGTCATACTGACGTAAGGCAGCAAGCCCGATCTTGTAATCGAGTACCGGTCGTTTTTTATTATCGGCAAGTGACTGTTCAAGTCCGGCAAGATACTCGAACTGAAGCCACTCCTCAAAGGGTCTGCCGGAATAAAGCGCCTCGCTGTTCGAAGGTGTAGCCGGTACATCAAGCCGGTAACCGATACGCCGCATTTCAGCGCGGACCAGTTCGATATGTGTCGTTATCTGTTGTTTCATCGGGTTTTCTTTGCACTTTGATTTACGATATATCTTTTTTTAGGCTCATCCATTCTCCATATTGTCGCTACAGTAAACAAGAATATTGTGGTCACCCAATGTAGAACCAAATCGACCTGCATCACTATCCAGGCTGACTGCACCACAATAACAGCGAAAGTCGTTGTTCTGATCGGCAGTCATCGTTGATCCGCATTTTGCACAACGATAGAGGAGTTGCCTGGAGGAACTCCATCCGCCGCTTGTGGAGCCAAATCCTGGTCCTCTGCCGACAAACGTATACCCTTCAATAGCTAAAGAAAAATCCGGTTCAATTTCTTTCATACGGATCATTTACTCCCATAGACAGGAAAAATCATCTGTACATTTTCTTAGAAAATCAGTGTCTGACACGGGCAGTCGCTCTTATGTTTTCGATTTAAAGCGGCAAATCAGATTTTTTCATTTGCTTCCCTAAATGTTCCAAGAACAATCTCCGATATTGTCTCTTCTTTTTCGGCATTACCTCATTAATTTTGGTATGGTAGTTATAAACAGCAGAATAGTATTCGTTAAAGTGTGCTATCTTTTCGTCCAGGGATTCATTAACGTCCTGAAACATTCCGGCAAAATACTCATCCAAATTAGCGGTTTTTACATTGTTGTCATTTGCAAGTAATGAGTCCCGTATCTTGATAGGTCCAAGGACTATAACTCGCGGCATTACATCATGGAAGAAGAAGAGCTTTCCTAAGTCGATGTTCAGATCGAAGTCTCGCCAATCCCAGGATGACCCAAACCAGATATCGTCATGTTCATAGAGGAAAGTTGGGCATATCCAATTGTCCCGGATTTTTATGCGCTCGAAACCGAGTTTCTTCAGCTTCGGTTCCATTATCTCCTGAAATTTGCTTTTGTATAATGTTTCTGATTCCATCCCTGACCTTCTCTTGTTCTTGACCGTCCTTTATCCCTGGTGCTCTGATTCGGATGTGCCGTTTGACTGTTGTCTACGACGCATCCAGACCGAGCGCACTGTCCGGTTTTTCCGCCTTCCACTCCTTGCCCAGGTTTTTGAGTCATGAGTAAATTCTCCTTCTGAAGGCTCAGCGATCGGACGAAATATTGTTTGACCGATGTTGATGTATCATTTCGTTTTTCCAGATACTCGCGAATATGCCTCGCGCATCGACTGAAGATTGAGGGGTACGCCGAACGGAGGTCTTTCTTTTTCAACCAGACCAAGCAACGCAAGCTTCGCGGTCTCCACCGGCGCGGGATAGCGGTCGAAATAGACCACCTCGCCGGGCAAAAAGAGCGTGTGGCTTGCGGTCTTGTATTTCTTTTCCACCACGAGCCGCTTTTCGACAAGCTCCGCTGCGGCTTTCTCATACGTTGCCTTTTTCCAGCCGTTGTACCGCATAACTCGCTTGGCTGACGGCTCGCCGAGCACGGAAACTTGGAGGTAGAGCATCGCGGCTTCGGTCGAGAGCTTTTGTTTTTGTTGCACGGTCTTTAACGTGTCGGCGGCACTCACCGCCGGATTGGCGACAAAGGCGCCGGTCGTCAAACCAGTCTGTTTCAGCTCCGCAATCAGCGACTGAAAATCGTCGCTCTGCCATAGCCGCCAGTTGTGCCAATAGGGATACGCGTTGATGTCGGCGCCCGGAATTTGAATACCGCCGTCAGGTGCCTCGATGCGTTTCAGCAGCGTTTGTCTTGTCTCGCGGTCGGTCAATTGCCCGGTGGCCAGCGAGAGAAATACGCCGTTTCGCTCTTTCTCTTCGGTGGGCCACACCATCACCAGTCCGCCCGCGACGATGCCCTCCGCGCTGTCGCCTTCGGGGGCACGGTACGGCGGGCCTTTCAACTCTTTGACGAAGTTCCAGAACGTCTCGGCGTCTTTGATGGAGCCCGTGCCGACGGGCAGCAGCATTCCTTGTGAGGCCAGCCTCGTTTCGATGAGCGACGCGGCGAGGGCCGCCTTTTCGCGAAGGGGATGCCCGACCTCAAGCTCGAGATTGGCCCACGCGATGAGCTTCATATGCAGATAGAGCGCTTCGTAGCTGAAACAGGCGCTTGTATCGGGCCACTTCGCAAGATCGTCTCCCTGCGCGGTCACCGGCAGCGGCCAACCCTTCGGCACGCTTCTGAAATAGAGCTCCGCTCCGTCGTAGCCGCCGCGCCACGGGCGATGAGCCCAAACTGCATCACAATTCAATTGCGGCGAAGTATCGGCCTCGACCAGCGCGGTCGCCTGGGTGATGAAGTTCGGATGCGGATCCCGCAAATCATCTTCAAGCTTGCGAATCAACTGAACATCAAGGGGCGTGCGGACGCCGTACTTTTCGCGCCACGCAGCCGCGAGTGTTTCGGCAAAGGTTTTGGGCGAGGTATACAATTCTGTCAGATCCTCGGGCAGCGACTTGGAAATTACCTCGTGCAATTCGCGCTGCAGGAAAGCGGGATCTTCCGCATCCCAGCCAAGCTCGTTCTTGCCGTAGTTGATATCATCCGCGGAGGCGTCAAGCTGTTTTCTCTGCGCCGCATCCACCTTGTGGTATGCACAGCCGGAGAGCACCATGGCGGCCGTGCCGTACAGCATCCCGGTCGCCTCGGAAAGGGCGAGCGCCGCCTCCTTGGAAAACGAAAACGGCCCTTTGTTTTTCAACAGCGCAAACGCTGTATCGATATTCTCCGTGGTGAGCGGCATATTGAACGGTGTCTCGAAGATTTTTTCGGCGCCCGGCGGCAATTGAAAATTGTTTCCCTCGGCGTGCAGACAGGCAAAGGTCCAGGGTCCCGAATAGGCCAGGCAGCGGAGCAGCAGGCGCCTTCCGCCCTGCTTGACCAGAAAGTCCTTGTGATTGGCGTCAATGCCCTGCATCGGCGGATGCGCGAAGGTGAGCCCCACGATTCCGAGTTTTCTTGTATGTGCCGCGAGGGCGGTTTCCTTGTAGAACGCGCAGAACCGCACCAGCGCCTCCCGCATCTTATCCGGGGTCGCGGGCGCGAGGAGCTGGTACAAAAACTCGCCGCCGTAGACGAGACAACGCTCCCACTGCGCGTGACAGTTGGGCAGCTCCATTGCAAGGAACGTTTTCAAGTCCGCCGTTTCTTCATCTTCGGTTTCGGGAAACAAAAACGCGCTCACCTCGCGAACGTGGTGCTCGAGCTGCGCGGTGCTCTTTCCCGGAACATAGAAGGCGGCTTCGAGCAGCGGATCGAGGGGATATACCGCGCTGTCGGCCATGTAGTTCGTCGGGTCGACTGCAACCTCGGTCGACTGCACGGGCGCGATATCGGCCACCCGTCGCCGAATCTGATCCAAGCGCAGCCCCACCTCCACCGCGGTTACCGCCATCCGGGCCGCCCCGGCGACGAGCTTGTCATTGGAAATCTCAGGAAAGGCTTTTCTCACTGCCTCCGTTACGGTCGGCCACGTCGCATGGACATCGACATACTTTTCTTCCGCGTTCACCGTGACCATCATCTCGTTCAGGCGATATTCCTCACCGCCCGTGGACGGCGCGTCTTTGCCTTCTTGGAGCACGACCCGCGCCGCATCGTACACGATGCGCGCCTGAGCAAGGGTGGCCTCGGACAGGGCTTTGGAGCCGTTCAGATCCCGAGGAACCAGTCGGCTGTTCCACTGATAAAAGTATCCGAACGGATCGGGCTTGGTCGCCCAGTAGCGATAGCTGCCGACCTCATTTTTGGGAATCAAGACCATGCCGTTCTCCGCGTCGAAATGATAGCGGAAGCAGCGATAGTTGCGGTCTCGGTGGGGAAACCGAATGATGCTGTTGAATTCTGAGGTGCTCCGCGCCTTGAGACTGCCGGCGGTTTCGCCGTAAAAGCATTTCTCGGTTTCAGAGTAATAACAGACGAAGGCAAGCAATCCTTCCTTTGCCGGCATGGGGGCAAAATCCGCTTCCGGTTGCACCCATTCGTATTTCGAATCTTCTAGATACAGGCGGTTTTCTTCGGTGCAGTACGGTTCGAAAAACGCCGGCAACTGCGGTTTCTTGAGCCGCTCACCGGTCCCGATGCGGTGGGTGTGAAGCGTTAAGTTGTCAGGCGTCGCCACTTTGAAATTGTTCCCTTTGCTGACGTAGGTATATTCCTTGTCGTACCAGAAGCTATGCAGCACCGTGTCGTGCGGGTAGTACGTATTGTCGATATCCTCCATGGAGTTAATCCGTTTCCCGTTCATGCGAAGCAGGCCGCCGTGGAGCAAATCTCTCATTACATTGTCCATTCGGCCGGATTTTCCGCGGTGTTTGCCGAGGGCGCTGTCAATTTTTCCGGCGCTGTGAATCAGAACATCACCCTCGAAGAAGAAGCAGGAGACCCGCCAATTGCGTTTTTGCGCCGCCTCCAAGGCGGTCTTGACCGAAGGGGCTCTCTCGTCGAGAACGATTCCGCCCGGCCCCTCCACCACCAGTCGGTCTTGGTTGAAAACAATGAGATAGGGAAGGTCATAATAGACTTTCGGATGATCATCCTCCTTGGAAATTGTCGCGAGCAGTCTTTCGCGCCGCACCTCGCCGAATTCATCCAACAGTCCGGCGCGGAGCTGACCGCCGTAAAGCGCCGCCGGGTCGAGACGTTGCATCAGCGCGAGAGTATTCGGCAACAGGGGCGCGACGGCCGGTGTCATGAGCTGAGACAGCGATCCGAGGAGATGCTCGAGCCCGCCTACGGTTCCCTCGGTTGCGAAGCGCCGGAGCTGATATCCCGGGCTGCGCAGCAAGGCATCGTTTCGCTGCTGAATATACCAATCTCGCTCGGGGTCGCCGGACAGCGGCATCGGATCGGCGCGCCCGTCCAGATAGGCAATTGCTTTTCGCATGCCCTCACGTCGGCCGGCCTCTGTCAGCAAGGTCTCGAAATATTTATTATCCGAGAACCTCGACAGAGACATCTCCAGTTGAAGTCCGTAGATTGGATGCTCTGACACTGCCGAAAGCTGCGCTGAGGGACGATCTTCGTGGGGAAACCATAGGAACGTCGGGTCGGAATAGAAGAATTCGATGTTCGGGCGAGGCTCGAATTCGAGGCCGTGCGATACCAGCACCTCGAGCACCTCGGGAGTAAAAAATTGGACGCGCGTTTCGGAAAGAACATCGATTCGAGCTTCGGCCCAGGACTTTTCAGAAAGGTCGACCCAGGATATTTTCGAATCGACCGGTTTTAGATTCTCGGCCCTTACCAACGGTGCCAGGGTGTGGAGCAGTGCGCAAAGGGTTTTCATGTGATGCCCTTGGTCGGCATCGTCGATGCGACTGTCTTCGGCTGTTCCAGCCGCAAGCTCGAGACACGGCAGCGCGAGCGTGCGGTCCACTCGAGAAAAGCGCTCGGCGATGCGGGCCTCGAGCAGCATTTCGAGCCATCCGGTATAAGCATGGCCCGGAAGGTAGGTCGCTACCCACCGCACAAGATCATCGTCGGTTCGGAGCGCCTCGGTTAAGTCGGGAAATACGGCGTTCCAAAACGCGAAGCCGGCTTCACGAAATCCCTTGCCGTCGTCCTTGTTGATACAGTCGACCAGGAAGAGGCCCGTGCAGGTCTTTCCGTAGGCAGAGAGTGCCTTGAGCAGCGCCGGCTTCGGCTCCTCGCCCGCGGCCGCCACCGTATCCACGGCCATGGTCGTTGCGATCGCCGCGCGGTTAGGGAGTGTCGATTGGACACATACCTTCAGGGTCGTTATGAGCTCCTTCATCCAGAGCGCCCCTTGCGAGGCGAACACCGCATCGCGCAGCATTCTTTTCGTGATATCTTTTTCCTCGGTGCCTAGGGCGCGCTCGACAATGCGGGCAAAACCGTGACAATCCCCGGCCGCGCTCTTGCTCTTGTTTGACGCGGTCAGAATCGCCGCCGCCGCCACATCCCACGCCGCGGCAATTTCCGCCGTATCTCCCCGCTGCTTGGCCAGGGCTTTCAGCTCCTTGACGACTTTGGAGGGCGCCTTGGCGGCGTTCGCCACTATCTCCGTCAGTTTCTTCGAAATCTCCGGGGAAAGAAGCTTCTTCTTCGCGTTCAGTTCTTCCAACACCGCTTCCAGGGACGGCTTTGTTTCCGCAACAACCGAGCCTTCGGAAACTTTTTTAGAGGCCTTTGCGGTCGTCTTTGCGGTTGTTTTCGCGGTTGTCTTCGCGGTCGGCTTCGCGGTCGGCTTTTCGGTTGTCTTCGCGGTTGTCACCGCCGATTTCGCTGCTTTCGGCACACGCACCGTTGCATTCGGCCCTGTGTACAGAGCCATCAGAGCAATATCTTCCTCGGTCAACCGTCGCGGCGTCTGCAGCGACATGCCGAGCGCTCCCTTCTTGGCGCTGATGCCTGTTCCGGTCGTGAACTTCAGCTTCGGTATCAACGCGGTAATGTCCGCGACCGGCACACGATTGGGCGCTGATATCCACTTGTCCTTCTCGGCAGTCGGGTTTTCAAGCACTGCGACAAGCCAGAGCTGCTCGTTTGGAGGACGAACAGTAACGAGATAGAGTGCTCCGCCCTCCGCTAAAATATCAAACGCCGGCTTGCGACTTAAATATCTATCTAGCGGAACAGTGGTTCCAGGAGAAATATCTTTGAATTTTTTTTCCAGGTCGGCAAACGCAGCCTGTGAAATAATAGCAAGCATTGCGGGTTTTTCGGTCATTGATATTCTTTCCTTTTTTAAACTTGATACTAAACCTAATCGCTTTGGATTCGATATTTATATTACAGCCGTTAATTCATTTTCTCAGCTACTCTAACAAATGCCTTTTGCATAAAGAACAACAGCTAAAAAAATTTGCCTTTTGATAAATCGTTTTAAACTATCGGCTAGTGCTTTTCACTTACAGCCTTTAACTCACCGCTTTTGCTCAACGCTTCTGTTGTTTCGATCAGTTTATCCCAAAACGGTGCGTTCGGTGCATATAGATGTTGTCCTCTAAGTTGCCGCGTTTTGCTTATTGCAACTGTATCGCCGCTCATTGCGGCAAATATTGAAAGGGGCAACAAAGAAGCTGTGCCGTTATCGCCGTCGGCTTGTAAGATTGTTTTTACTTGCTTTGTCAATCGGCCTGATTCTTTTAGGTCTTTGTTCAAAAAGGCAATAAGCGCTAAAGCGGCTGTTTCTTCTGTCCACCATCTACCGGTTGCGGCATACATCGTTCTTTTTGCGTAATATGATGCATCATCCAGTTTGAGTTGCATTAATTTTGCTCGCATAATCAAATTCGTTGCGCTCTTTTGGTCAGGCTGTATTGTCAAAATTTCTTCAGCTTTTTTTACTGAACCGTTTAAATCTTCGTTTAGGGCTTTTAGTATAGAGTCAGCCAACATTGGAACAACTCCTCCGTCAGGCTGTTCTACAAGCTTTTTCAGTGTCATCTGATCTAACCGACTGTCACGTACGCTGTGCAAAGGTGCTGTAAGATCGTTGTCAATTATAGAAATATCTTTCTCTGTGTTTAAAATTCTCAAGAAGTCGGTTTCGTTACCTTCCAATGCGCCGAAAGCCGCCAGTCGGGCTTCTATTGTTCTGCGATCATAACTGTTCTTTGTGTTTCGCAATTGAGCTTCAAGTCTTCGTTTATAATCATGTCGAAATGCAGGTTTTTGACGTGCAGCTGTTTTCGAGAAAATCACAATCATTTTGTCATCTATCGGAATCTGTTCACAACAAGCTTGAAACAGCTTTTCTTCTCCTATTGCTGCCGAAAAACAATACTTGGCTCTAAGATGATGAATCTGAGGTATTTCTATTTTATTCAAATATTCCATTGCACTGCTTGGACTGTCATAAATACACAGCAGTACCCTATCATATAGATGCTGCCACATTGAACCTATTGAGTCTTGTGATGAAGAAAGAGACTCTATAATAGACTTTGCTTCATCGTATTCTTCCAGCTCAATCAATCTTTTAGTTAAGTAAATACCAATCCAATTGTCTTTGTGCGGATGTGCTTTTAGTATTTCCACTGATTCTTTTAAATCGGTCACCGCAACAAAGCTGCTATATGCACGTTTCAACTGGGCATCTGTAGGCCATATCTTTAGGGCTGATTCAAATTTTGATCTTATGTCTTCTTGGTTTTCAAACGGCACCTTTGCAAGACGCAGCGGCAGCTCATATTTGGGATAGTCCTCATTCGGATTTAAACTTTGAAGCCAATCGATAGCTTTTTGAGTTAAATTAAGGCGATCCAAAGAATTGAGATACTCCCAATATACATTTCTGCACGGACGCATGTTGACAATGCGATCCGTCAACTCAGCCGCCGGAGTATATCTTCCGTTTCTTGTTTCCAGAGTAATTAGGCGATGCATTACAAACGGAACTCGGTTATCAGGTGCATTTTCCGCTGCGTTTATCAATAGAGTTTCGGCTTTTTCATATTCACTTTCTTCTGCTGATATCTCCGCCGCGTAGACAGCAGATTCCGGAATGTTCGGCCATTTTTCAAAAGATTTAACAAAAATTTCGAGAGCCTCATTTTTTCTCTCAGGAATAACTTCAGAAGACTCTCTTAGTGCCTCAGCCAAATCGATTTGATCCCACGGATTGTTCGGAGCAAGTTCTGCCGTTTTGCGGGCAAGAACAATTGCTTCTTCTGTTAAACCTTGTTTTTCGACAATTTTAAAAGCAATGCGAAAGCAATACGGGTTTTGCGGTTCCATTTCACAGGCACACTTCGAAAAAAACAAAGCTTTATCTATATCACCCTTATTAAGCATATGCGTTGCGAGATTCTTGGTTGCGGGAATATGACTCGTATCTATTTTGAGAGCCTCCAAAAACATTTTCTCTGCACGATCATCACGTTTTAAGTCCATCCAGCATGCAGCTTGCCTTTCGGGATGATTGGCATCACCGCGATCGCGAACTTTTGCTTCTTCGAATTGAATAACAGCTTCGTAGAATCGGCTACAAGAAATCAAATACTGAGCATGTATTTCGTGCGGAAACTCCCAGCCGATATATCTGCACCTTGCTTCGCATAATTCTTTTAGAAAAGCGTCTTCGGTTTCTTTTGTGCGTTCTCGTTCGAATTTATTTAGCAAAACATAAAGACGCCTTTTGTAGGCTGCCGGGAAATCATCTTCCAGACTCAGTGCGCGAGTACATATCTCTAAAATTTTGTCATTATCATATCGTATTTCGGGATTGCCGGCCTCATCGAAACTACAAAGATGCTCCATATTTAAAACTTTGCCTTTGTCGAGAGCTTCTGCAATGTCCCTGTTGTCTTTGGGAAAGGCGGCAAGAGCAGCATTTCGAAAGAGACCGCCGATGGATTTCTCCGTATCCCATCGTCTAAAGCTTGTGCTGTGAGTCATCGGATCTTGCAACATTACAAATTTAAGACATTCATCATATCCCACTATTACTGCGACATGACTTGTCATTGAGTATTCTTCTTCTATTATGATAGGAACATTGGCATCAAGACAGGCTGTTAGTTGTTCCGGAGAAGCCTCAAAACGACGTGTTTCAAAGCCCTGTTCTTTTAAATAATTAGTCATCGAATAAATCGGCGTACCGAAATCTCCCTTTACGTGAGGAGCGATGGACTCTTGTGTTGCCGAATACTTAAAATGGCGCATTACCAGTTCCATGCACGCCGGTCCGCAGTAGTTGTATCGCTGTTTAACAGTGGGGAAAGCTTGTAATCTAATCCTTCTCCCTTTCCCTTCACTTTTTTCATAAGCGTCCAGTACATGCCTGGCAAAAAGTCCCGGATTGTCATTATTGTCTTCGCGCCATACAGAACGCCATGTTTCTAAAGCTTCATCAATTTTTCCCGATGCATACAAGGCCGCACCGAGATCGTTTCTGTCATAACGTCTCCACTCACCTTCCGGTGTGTTTTCGAGTATGCGCATAAGAATAGAAACTTCTTTTTCGGTATCCCATTTTGAACGAGCAATAGACAATCGAAGCCTATCTGCGGTAACTATGAATTGAGCATCTTCACACAGGTTCAGCTTTTCCTCCGCACCGTTAAAATCGCCCAAAACAAATGCCAAATAAGCCGCCCCGTATGCACCGTGACTTCCGCTTTTTAGTTTGTCAGAATTTATAAAAGGCTCTTCTGCCTCTTCTCTTTTGTCAAACCCCAATAGAATATGACCTTTGCGAGCGGGGTAAGCTGCATTTTTCGGGTCCAAAAATATAGCATCATCAATGCTCTTTATCGCAAGCGGCTCAATTCTTTTTGCCTGATATCCTCTGGACAAAAATGCAAAAAACGCGGCTTTTTGTATTGGGTCTGAAGATTTTGCGAGATGTTGTTCCGCCTCGATCATTAACATATCACAAGTCTCATCTCTAATATGAAGTCTGCATATCAGATCGAGCAGCGTAATTTTGTACTCTGCTTTGCTCTTTTCATCCAAGGTATCGAGCAGTTTTTTCGCTGCACGAGCAGCTTCTCTGTTTAGTAATTCTTCGACTTTTTTGATTATGCTGTGTTGTTCGTCTGAGAATGCAGTTTCTTTTCTCATATGAGAATCCTTTCAAAAAATTCACATAAACTATCCGTGCAAAATTTGACTTTTAACTTGGGCTATTAAGGCCGTATTCAAACAATATTGAATAAATTACTTAAAAAAGCTAAACAACGCTATAAAAATATTAGTGAAATATTTTACGGATTATTTCTTAAAAATGAGCAAAAGCCGAATATTGGTCTTAAAACTCAACATGTTACAAAACAACAAGAGCAACTGTTCCAAAATAATGCAACATGATCGTCGAACAGTAGACTAAACGAGTGAAAAGTCGTATCAATCGGCAGATGCGGAAATCTTATTCCCATATTTGTATAAATACTTCAGACTGCCGCTTTAAAGCCGCACTTCGGCCGAATGTCATCCTTATGCTTTCTGCATTAATATCAATATTTGCATCATTGTTTATTCCCGATATTGGACGAACTGAACCGAAGTCTTTTCCCAAAGTTATTATGATAGAAGTACCCAATATGACTCCAAATGATCCTGATTTGTTTCAGGCAATTCGCGCTCAGCTGTCCGCCTCACCGTTACAACTGGAGCGTCTATTCATCGAGAATCCGGAGTTTATTTTTGTAGATTCGCTTGAAAACTCTTCAAAACTGGCAGATGAACATCAGGCCACAGTGGTGTTTTGGATTTTGGATAACGGTATCAGCTGTACATTGTTCTTTTATCGCAAGACAGCAACAGATAGAAAAATATATATGCGAGCTTTAGATTTTATCGCCGGAATCGGTCCAAGTCGATTTGAAACCATCGGAAACGCTGCCGCCGGTATTATTGAAGCTTCTGTCATTGCATCTAAGAAACGGCCGACACCGACAACTGAACAGATCACAAACGAACCTTCGCAACAACCTTCCTCCGAATATCGATATAAAGTGGATATATTCGCTTTCTATAGAGGTTCATTATTTTCAAGCAGATTGGTAACACATGGAATACAGATGGGATTGGGGTTATTCCCAATAGATCATCTTGCCGTTTCTTTGTCATATACCCATAATCTGCCGGCAGTTTTGGAAACCGACAAATATTCTCTTTCCATTAAACCTCGAAATATTGAAGCTTCTATTGCTGCACGATGGACTAACAATACTATCGACTTTCGTTTAGGCGTCGCATGGGCAATGGATCTTCGCTCATATTCAACCCAAACAGACAACAATACAATTTCTCCCAGACCTGATGATTTAGATGTTATACAAACGATCGAACCGTTCATACTAGTAACATGGATATTTGCCAAGCGAGTCGGCATTTCTTTTGGCGTCGGTGCTAATTTCGCTCTAAATGAAAGATCATACGAGATTTTGGTAAATGACGACCTTCAATATGAAGCAATGCAACCTTTCATTGCCAAGTTAAACTATAGAGCCGGATTAGTTGTGCGTTTCTGATGAGTTATAAATACATAGTAGTTTTTTAGAATATATCTAGCAGTTAATCCCAATTAGACCTTATCTTTCAAGAACCGTACTCTTTCATCATATTAAGGCGATTCCTAACCTTACCGACAGAAGAACTCTCAGGATATTTTTTCAAAAATGTCTGTAATGTTTCCATTTCTTTGGCTTTTTGACGTAACCGTCTATAGGCTTCCGCAATACCAAGCCAAGCTTCTTCCGCCAACGGACCGTTCGGCAAACGCTCTAGATATTTGTTGTAACGTGCCAGTGCTTCGTTTGGAAGCTTAAGGTGTCGAAGCTCAATTTTAGCTAAACTTATCAAGGCTGCCGCAGATTCTGGACGACGTGAGTATGTATTCAACACCTCTTTATATTTCAAAGCTGCACAATCCCAATCTTGAACGAGTAAACAGGACTGAGCATCCTGAATGAGAGCGTTCATGGAATTTGAACGACGAGAGGTATCAACCCTACCGTGTTTTTCATCCCTATGAACCGTCTCTGAAGATTCAGACTGAACATTTTCTTCTGAGTCAATCTCTTGTTCTATTTGAGATTCGGATACTTTCGTTGAGTTAGTTGTATTGTCGGCTATTCCGACGTTTGGGGAAATATCTCTATTTAATACACTATCAAGGATTGCTTGAACCGGTGTATTAGCAGTCGGTTCATCACATTCAAAAACATTTTGATGTTTCAAAGAAAGCCCGTTACCGGCGTTTACAGAAACGGAACCTTTCTTCGTCGACAACATCGGCTCTTCAATACTTCTATCCATTGTTACTTCTACAATGCCCCGATATACTTGAACCAGAGCATCATCATTCTTTACATGAACAGAAAACAGTGTTCCTTTTACGTTAACTAAACCGAGCTGTGTTTCAACAGTGACTGCTTTCTTGTCCTTACGTAAAGGATCCACAAAAACTGCAATGGCTCCCTCACGCAAAACCATCCTAACCTCCCCGTTTTCAACTGTTGTTTCTAATTCGGCACCTTTGCAATAAATCGTCCACACTCCGTTAACAGGTGTAGCCGGATCGGAGGGATCACATTGCGATGCAAGCTGTAAAGCCGGTTCGGTCTTTACTGCATTAAGTTTCCATACGAGAACCGATGATACAGCTACAATTAGACATGCAGCAACCGCTCCGAACCAAAGCTTTATCCTGCGCTCCGATTGCCTTTGCTGATGGAGCCTCTCTAACACAGCAGCAATATGAGCATCATGGTCGACATTTGAAGCTTCGGCAAATATGGGTAGACCGAATGCCAGTTTTTCAAGAACTTGACATTTTGGGCAGTTTTCCAAGTGCTCATCTAAAAACTTTTGTTCGTCAACAGTTAGCTCTTCCTCTGCAACTGTTTTTTCCATCAGAATTCCGGCATCAACGCAGGCTGACCGTATCTGTCCGTTAGAAAATCCCGTCATTGCAACTCCTCCAACATCGTCGCCGCCAAACCCGGATTCTCATCCAAAACGGCTTTAAACTCCCGAAACGCTGTTTTAAGTCTGTCCTTTACCGTATTGGGTGACACATCGGTCATCTCAGATACCTCTCCGACCGTATATCCATACGCCAAATGCAACAATAAAGGAACGCGACGTTTTTCCGGGATACTATCCATTTTTGCTACAAGCTCCTCAAAAAGCATGCGTCTTGATACCTGCTTTTCCGGTGTATCATGATTCGGCATATCTTCATCCAAAAGAGGCATGGTCGTAACATTTAAATTCTTTTGCTTTTTCATTATTCTAATAGTTGTTCTGTAAGCTATCCTTCCTGCCCATGACTCCAGACTTCCAAGCCCTTGATACCACTTCAGACTCTTGGCAACCTCCATAGCTGCAACCTGGGCAATATCATCCACCTGGCCCCTATTGCCTGATGCCAGTGCTACAATCTGAAGTATCCGAGGATATACTTTACGTAACAATTTTTCCTCACTCTTATGATCTTTCAGCGCATTCTGTGCAAGCTGCAAGTCAGTTAACGCGATAACTTTATCCTCCATATCACTCCTAAACCCACAAAGAAGCCGCTTCCTTGGTAAGCAGTGGGCTACCTATATTAATATCGGGTGGATTCAAAACTATTTTATAGCTGAAATATCTGCCCGTGTTCAATTCTATAATATCTAATAATTATTTGTAACAAATCTATGACATTGAAATATCGTTCTAATAATAGTGTTGTTCTGTGGTTTAATTTAATTTTGTTATCTGCTAATATCAGCCAATGTCAGTTGCATGCATTCTGTTTAACGAATGAAGCATATAATTAAGACAGTTGAGTTTTTCCTTTTTATTGTATTTTTTGGTCTTTTATAAGTTGATTGAGCTGCCGTTGCCCAGTCTTAAATTCAAAACTGGGAAAGGGGAGGACACCGGCAGCCGCCTTGTTGAAGCGGTTTATTTTGAATGTGACAGGCGGTATTATGAGTGTCCACGAACGACGTAAAAAACCTAGGAATCTTGATGGTTTAGAAGGCTCCGCATTTATCGAGATATCTCACACATTCGGTCCGATTAGAAAATCAGTATATAAAGCAGTCGAATATGATGAACATGGCGTGTCATTTCTTGTACCGATATCAGACGGATATTTTCGGCCCGGACAACCGTTGGAGTATTCTTTAGTAACACCTGAATCAACTAAAATTGAAAGCTTCGGAACGGTCAGATATTATCTCCCATACAATGATCAGTTGGGAAATTCTTATTACAGAATAGGCATAGAAAGAAATCGATCAGACTTTAACAAGATTCCAAATGCATTAAAAATAAGACCTCGCCGTATTAAATGTGAGAATATGGCACATAGCAACGTAATAAGTTTTGTTGTAAGCAATACAGAGTATGAATTCTTGTTGGTAGACATTTCAAGATACTCCGCATCTTTTATGTGTAATGAAAATGATGCATTTGACTTTGCTACTAGTAATGCTCTGACATGTGCAGAAATTATCTGCGGCTCCAAATTAATATTTAGCGGCACAGTGGTAGTTACCAAAAGAACCCTTTTTGACAGCAAGTATCAAATAGTAATCGAACCCAGATCTGCTGTTTTTAACATAGATGCTATAGAAGAACAGGAGCGGCTTTTTGCACTTACTCGTTCTGTAGATACTTTGATGCATGTATCATCAAGGGATCAAGAAATATCAAGCGAATACAAAGCAGCAATCGCAGATATGCGCATATTCTTAGAGGGTTACCGAGAAATACTTGATTTACCTACTGTTTCTCATTCTATACATGGTAATGACGGCATTGCTATTCTTGATGAATTGAGCAAATCTTTTTTTCCCAGGTTCGATAAATATTGGGCTGAGTTGGATAGCATATTAAAGAAGTCATCACTCTCCGAAACAGATTTATGCGTGTACAAGTCTTACTGCCAAAGGCATTTACATCCTTTAATTATGTCATCTCCTTTTTGCAGACGTATTTATTTAAAACCTCTTGGATATCCTGGAGATTATGAAATGATGCGCATGCTAAGGGACAACGAATATGATGGGCCCACTTTATTTGCCAAGTTGCTTAACAAATATGCTCTCAACATTCCTCCGGCAGAAGCTGCAAGACATCGAAACAAATACATCGCTGAGAAAATAGCCGAATTTGTCCGAAATCATCAATCTTCAGAGGTTCGTATTTTGAGCATTGCGTCGGGACCTGCAATGGAAATTCAAAGTTTTATAGAGACTTATCCAGAACTGGCAAATCGGGTACATATAACACTTATGGACCAAGAAATAGAAGCCTTACGATATTCTCAAGACTGTATCTATATGAAGCGCATTATGTACAACAGCAACATAAAGATAGAATTGGCTCATCAAAATCTTGGCGCCTTTATTAGGAACTTGTCCATCGGAGACCGACAAGACAACCGTTTTAATATGATTTATATATTTGGGTTGTTTGACTATTTCGATGACAGGGTCTGCCGACATTTTATCAAGCATGTTTCCAGAATGCTCAATGAGGGGGGGAAAATGCTCATATCAAACTTTTCACCGGACAATCACCATCACCGCATTTTTATGGAGTTTATGTTTGAATGGTATATTGAATTTCGTACCAAAGAAAGAATGGAAGAACTAGGCAGCTATGCCGACATACCTTGTTCCGTTAATATAGAAGAGGATCCAACCTCTGTTATTAAGTTCTTAGATATTCAAGCTTACAAAAAAGGAAGGCACAAATAACCCAAATGCAAACATTCAGCGGAACAAAAGATACCACGTCCGTTTCAAATTCTTTTTCAAACAAATATCAAAATGAATACAATGCTGAATTTGAAAAAATGACCCTTCAATCAGCGCGAGTATTAACGATTATGGCCGTTGTTCTCGCTCCCGCTTCATCCGTTCTTGACTATTTTCTCTATCCGGAACATCTTAGTCATTTTCTGGTTATTCGCTCATTGATGTCACTGTCAGCACTGTCTTTTTTTGGTTTGACATATATTAGGAGAGCACACCGATTCGCCTCCCATATTACTATGGGAGCAATGATAATGATGGGAGCAGGAATAGCATACATGGTTCATACCATAGGATATCATGACCCATATTATGCCGGCTTAAATCTTATTTACTTGGCGCTAATGGTTACACCATGGGGAATGGGCATTACGCTTCTCACCTGTCTAATAATATACAGTTTTTATCTATTACCCGTGCTTCTCTTTGGCCATTACACACAAAATATACCTTTGTTTGTAAACAATAATGTATTTCAAATAGAAACAATCATTATCGCAACAGTGGTAAATCATTTTCAGTGCAAAAGACGCAAAATTGAAATTCTCAATCGATTGACAATTGTGAAGCAAGCCGAAGAACTGGAAGAAATAGATCGGCATAAACGTGAATTTATTTCTAATATTACACATGAACTTAAAACACCCTTAGCAATTGTAATGGGAAATGCAGATTTAATACAGGACAAGACAGATTCTCCTGACATATTGAGCAAAATAAACGTCATACGCACAGCCGCATTTCAATTAGCCAATCATGTTGATCGAATTATCACTGTATCGAATATTGATGATCCCGACATCAAACCGGACTTGGGTAACTACGATTATATAGGTGTTGTTCAGAATGTATTCTGTACATTTGAATCCAGAGCTAAACTGGACAATATCGATTACAGGATTCAAACAGTTCCAGGGCCTATTGTCGTAAGTTTAGATATTATAAAAATTGAAGAGGTGTTAAACAATCTGCTTCAAAATGCTTTTAAGTTCACTCCTCCGAAAGGCTCAATTGTTGTTACCGTAAGCACTGATGGAGAGAAAGTCTTTACAGAAATTGCAGATACCGGAGTCGGTATTCGAGAGGAAGAAACAAAAAAGATTTTTGACCGATTACATCAGGCAGATGATGTTTTGTCTAAAAGACATGGCGGAATGGGAATAGGTCTTTATATTTGTAAAAAAAATGTAGAGATACATGGTGGAGAAATATCTGTTCATTCAAAACCGGGAAAAGGCTCGTCTTTTAAATATAGTTTGCCGCTTTATGTTGATCAAACCGCACAAGTAAAGAATCCGTCCAAAATTCCTTCACCGCCCAAAGAGCATTCTAACCCTATGATTGAAAGACGAATCAACGGAGACAGAAGACGAAAAGATGATTCTTCGACCTTTGAATACAGACGCAGCATGGACATGGAAGAACTGGCTCGAATGACCTTCGCAGACAATGTATATAATTATGAAAATCAAAACCCTAATCATCCAACAATTTTAATAATGGAAGACAATCCGGGCATGATGAAGGTAATTGTCGAAGCCTTAAGAGAAGACTACAATTTGATACCTGTCGGGGATGCGATTAAGGGACTGGAGAAGCTGGAAGAACTCAATGATCGAATATCCCTAATATTGTCAGATGTAATGATGCCGCATATGAGCGGTTTTGATTTCTTAAAACAGATTTCAGATGATGAGCGTTTTAAGCATATACCCGTCATTTTTGTTACCGCACTTATGAGCCAGGAGGATCAGCTCAAAGGTTTTTCGCTTGGGGCTACCGACTATTTGATAAAACCGTACAATATCAAAATTCTCAAAGAAAAAGTCGATCATTGGATTGCACGTCGCAATTATGAGCTTCTGTTAAAAGAAGCATCTTCAGTATTAGAAAATAGAGTTGCACAGATTTCAAAAACAAAAGATATTTTGCTCCACGAAATAGGTAATCCTCTTCAAATGATATCAGGTGCCGGATATTTTATTGAAAAACTAAGAACTTCTCGTATTAGTGAAGCAACTGATCGTGAACGACAGCTATGGGAAAGTACTAGGGCACTAGATCATGGAGTTAGGGCTATTCGTTCTGTATTGGAGACATCGAGACACATGAACCTCTCAGAAGGAACTATTCGCAAAAAGGAAAAAGCTGTCGATATTATTGATGAGTCGCTCAAACAGGTCAATCACCTTATAGCAGATATTCCGACCAATGTTGAGGTATCAAAAATTAAGGACTCATATATCAATTGCGACAGACGAATGCTTGTGCAGGTTTTTGTGAATTTGATAAGAAATGCTGTTGAGGCAATCAGGGAACATCATTCTGAAGCCTCAAAAGGTTTATTAAAAATATGTGCAGATACTATAGGTACCAAAGAGCTAATGATTAGGTTATCCGACAACGGTGTCGGCATATCACAGGAAATAATGTCTCAGCTCTTTAGATTTAAGTTTACAAACAAGAAAAACGGAACAGGCGTGGGTCTTCATATGTCAAAAATGATCATCAAACTTCATGATGGATCGGTATCCGTTCAATCAGACAAAGGAAAGGGAACAACTTTCACAATTATACTTCCTTTGGCCGCAAACGGTATTTGTTCTGACCCTCAAGATGACATAATGCTTACTGCATAGCAGTAATGGCAAAAACCTAATTGTGATTTTGTCTCAGTCCCCCTATATTCAAGAAATGGAACCTATTGATTCAACAAAGTTGCCTATTATTCGTCCGATAGAGGCGGAGAGAAGTCCTCGCGGTATATCGTATCAAAAGGGATTCCAAATCATAGGCACACCTCTTGGTTTCGGCAATAATAGAGATTCAAAATTAAGATTCATATCATCAATCGAGGACCCTCCTCCACGAAAGAATGAACGTATTCTCATGCATCGATCACTGGTGCCGGCTATAGGATGTCAGGGAAAAAGTATAGATGTTCTTGCAATCGATTATGAGCATAAGATCAAACTTGGGAGAATTGAGATAGAGCTATTTTCATCAGGGATGGGAATAGGAGCAGCACAACTGCGAATTACACATCAAAACAGACGAATCGTATATTGCGGAGGTATAAGATCCGCAAAACCGTTGTTTTCACCGCCTATTACTATTCCCGAATGTGAGCTGCTTCTTTTGGATTTTGCAAATTCCGCCTCAGCCCCCCCTGCTCCGTCTCGAGCAGGGAAAGAACTTGTGGAATTATCTAAGACGCTTACCTCGAAACTCTTCGCAGTTATAAGCACCTCATGCAGTGCAGCGTTGGAAGCTCTTTGGAATTTGAGAGCAGAAGAATTTCCTATTTACGCAGAGAAAAGATTATATGACATGTTTCGAAGGCTCCCGGATTTGTTCGGCCAGAGAAGAAAACTGTTTAGATTGACAACAAAACTCCCTAACTGCGGTTCGGTTATGATGATGAAGGATAAATGGGTTAATACAAAATTTGCAGAATTGTTTACCCCTTCTAATATTATTTTTGTGGGAGAAGAAAGCTCAGCACCTAACCAAGTCAAGACTGTTTTGCGATTGGGAGAGGTAGAGGATGTACTAGGAACGATCTCATATATAAAACAAACAGGAACAAAACAGGTGGTTTTGGGAAGAAACTGTACAGAATCTCTTGCTGAGCGGTTGTTAAAAACCGGTATAGAAGTTCACAGAATCTCTCATCCTGTTCAAATACCGCTGCCTTTTTTTTCGAGACGTTTATAGAATCTGTTTAGTCTAAAGTTCCTACGCCATTTTTCTTAAAAACTAAATAGAGACGTGTGTTTGGGT
>CAYWLQ010000028.1:0-40168 GCA_964458775.1 uncultured Myxococcales bacterium
AATGCGGAAACATATTTGCTGACGTCACTGTTCATCGTATTTGCTTCTCTTCCCGTATCACCTCCGGCATCGTAGAGGTGCAGTGGTAAATCTTCCACCAATCCGCCTGCCTGCGGACCGCGTATATTTACACACCATCCATGTTGTGCAAAGGATTCAGTCAATCTTGTAGCAAAAGCAAAAGATGCATTTCCCCAGAGATATTTGTCATGTTCTTCTCCTGTTACATCTTCTTCGAAGTCAAATTCCTTTACCGGTGTTGTATCTTTGCCGTACGGCAATCTTAAAAGAAATCGAGGTACAGTTAGTCCGATGTATCGACTATCCTCAGAATCTCTAAACGCATTCCATTTCGCATACTCTGCCTGCTCAAACACCGCTGCCAAATCCGGAATAGACGGCAACTTGCTAATTGTTTTTAAGCCGAAGAAATCGTGATTAACCGAAGCGATAAATGGACAGTGTGTTGCAGCAGCAATTTTGGCAGCGTTTTGCAACAGACCGATGTCTCCGGGAGAGCGATTGAATTCATAATTGGTAATCATCGCCCCGAACGGTTCACCGCCGGGTTGATCGTACTCTGCTGTATAGACTTGTTTATAAAGACCGCTTTGGACCGGCTCAGGTGAATCCTCGAAGTCGTCAGCCAAATCTTGCTTGGATACATTGAGCAATTCTATTTTAATATTTCGACGAAAGTTGGTTCTATCTACCAAAAACTTTACCGATCGCCAAGTTGACTCCATTTTTTGAAACTGATCATTGTGCATAATAACACAGATTTGCTCTGAGAGTCTCTTATCGATCTCAGCAATGGTCGATTCTACAACAACTTTATCGAGTTTTACCGTTTCTGTGCCGCTTGTGGAAATTGCATGCAAGAAATGGTTTATTGCGACGCTTAGTTTGGCTGAGGGCGCTTCAAATGTTGACTCATTCCGAAGATCCACTTTGTCCTCCGGAATCGCCATGTCAACTTTGCTGAAAAGCGATTCTAGTAGGTTTTCTTCCTCAGCAGCCCCTGCCTGTGCATTTTCCTTTTGTTCGGTAGCCATTCCCAAGACTCTCCTTTACTTTTCTTCTTTTTCTTCGTTACTAAGAGGCGCAATCTTGTCCAGCTCGGCCATCATCGACGCCATTTTACTCTTGTCATTTAAAATAACTTCCAACTGTTTTCGAAACTCTCGATTCGATATAACCTTCGCTTTTAGGTCTGTCAGCAGATTGCGAACAGCCAACATCGCTTTCAGTTCGGGTACTTGATTGGCAATTCCGGTTGGTGTGAAATCCTTTAGTCCTTCAATTTTGAGCTTTACCGGCATTTCACCTTCACCTGCAAGTGTATTGGGAACAACGAGGTCTAAATCCAACTTCTGCTCTTTGAGTACGGACGCAAAATTATTTACGTCCACACTGGTACGCTTTCGATCCTCTAAGCTTGTCTCATCCTCCCTCATGGTAAAATCGCCCAGAATAAGCAATTTCAAAGGTAACTCCAACTCTTCTTGGGAACCGCCTGTGTCTTTCACATATTTAATATTAACCCTCGAAGGCGGTATTTCGTCTTGGAAACTTCCTGCCATGGTAATCCTCCATTATTTCTTTTTTTCTTTCGGCGTTAGTGCCGCTGCCTTTGCTACGTTTGTTTCAAAAAGTTTTTGACGTATCTTCACTATATGAAGATTGTCCTTGCCTGTTGTTTCTATTGCTGACGGCATTGCCGTGTATCCGCTCAACATAAGCTCCCAAACATCAGCACAAAAATCCTTATCCCATTCTGCCAAACTCATAGTATCTATCTTTTCGTTCAATGATTCCAAAAGCGGCATTGCCCAGCCATATTCCCGATTGCTTATGAAGAACTTTGCCACATCACGCTGTCTTATCATAACTTTTTTTGCATTTTCTGCATTACTTATCGCTTTATTAAGTAACGGCAATGCCGAAGCCATACTTTTGGTAGCAACTGTCATCGCTTCTTTTAGCCATTTGCCGTCGTCTTCTTCATTGGATGCACCCGGACCTAAGGCGGCAGCTTGAGCTTCTTGCGCCCATCTTCGTGTTTCGTCGTTCGCAAAAGGAAGTCCTGACTGATAAGACATATTTACAATTACCGGAAGTCGATTCAACAGTCGTCCGGTTTCCAATTTAACAGCAACAGAAGCTTCTTCTGCGCCTTGGTTCATTAGGCCCTCACAAACATACCTTTGCAAATCTATAAACAATATTCCCTGGGTAATAAACATATGCTCAGCACTTTGAGTCAAGCCAACCCAATTGCCCGCATTTCGCTGTGTCTCTATTATTGTTAGACTTTGCTGATTCGGAGCCGGAATTTTTGTTTTCCCGTCTGCCGCAGCGGCAGGAGCCTCTCGCAAAAGGTCCCACTTAAGAACACGAGCCAAACGATATGTAATCGGCGACAAAGGATCCACCCCTCGAAGAAGATGAACGATTTTTATAATTGCATTTATCCCCGCATCAACGGTTTCGATATTCTCAACAGAAGGGGGCAGTTCTATCTTTGGTGCTGCTGCTGTCGGTGCTTGACTTTTTATCTCTTGATGAGATGAAGCAATAGGTTGTCTTTCTGCATCCTGCTTTGATTCAGATAACGGCGGCTCTTCATTTTTTGTAACTGCCGATTCCTCCTCCGAAGATTTGGTTTCTATTTTGGGAGGTTCCGGTGCCGGAAGCTTGTCTAACGCCTGGTTGATTTCACTTCTCAGTCGACTGAAACCGGTAACGTGTGCTTTAGCCAACGTGCGTATTTTTTCCGGCAGTGCATCACAGAGTTCCTTGCATTTACGTAATTGTTCGACATTGGGTTTGACAGTACTAACCATTATGGATAGTCGCTCATCCATCCATTCAAAAACCTGAACTCTGGCTTTAAGTCGATTGACCGGCGGAAACATAGGCTCCCACCATTTTTCTAGAAAACTGTTGATAATTTGTATGCCAACCAGCAATCCTGCGTACTCGTATTCTTTCAACAGTGCAAGACTTAGGTAAGCCGCTAAGGTTAGGTCCTTTGTTTTCTCGCTAAGAAGATTGTCAACGGCAACGCGAATTCCTTTCCAATCAATAACGGAGGCGCCGGCTGTCAATTTCATGATTTCGTTTTTTGCAATATCGTAACGATCATCATATCTGGCGTTCTCACCGCAAGGATTATCAATCGAAATCGGCGATTCTATTCTTTCTAAGAGTTCAACCAAATATTCATTCATATCTAATTCATCCTGGTAATATCGGCAAAAGCGGCAAGGGGGCGCTAAATTTAAAAATCAATTCAAAGGAAATTTGCTCACCGCCGGATGAGCTTGATGACAATGAGCTTATAACACGCCACTTCGTTTTTTCTTTGTCAACGCTTCGACCGTTTTTGTAGGCCAGTTGTAAAAGACCGAGATCGCCTTTAGTAATTGTTTGCTCTGAGAGGGAAGACTTGCTCACATCCAAGCCGGCAAATTTAACACCGCCGACACTTGAGGATAAATCAATGGTAACTTGTTTCTCACCGTATACATTCAAGTCATAGTATCGCAGTTTGCCCACAAACATCCTAACCCAATGGTAATGTTTGCCTATTTCTCCAGGTGTAAGCACCACGACAACTTCCGGCAACCGCTCATTTTCACCGCTTAGAAAATTCTTAAACACAGCACATTGTTCTATAAAATTACGCCGTGCTGTCGGAACTATTTGGTCCATTATTTTTTTTGATTCAGTATTTAATTCAATTGCTGTTCCATCGTCAGCCTTGATAACACCGACTGATACTCCTAGGTCTACAAACGCGCTTAATGTCCTTAAAACCTCATCTTTGGATGCACTTGGGCCATCTTGAAAAAACGGAAATCGAGTGTCGATGTTACTCTCTCTCATTTTTTTCACAACTGCATTCCAGCCGAATTCGAATTTCTTTCCCAGTTCACCGTTTAATGTTTTCGACAAAGCTATTTGAACTTCTTCAAGAGACCCCGTTATGTTCCTTAATGCAACCCCCTCTTTGATTTCGTATTCTTGTTTAAATTTCGAAAAAGCATTCAATGCATTCCAATTCAGTTCAGGATCAGCCCCTTCTGTTAACTTGCGCAAAGTCTTTTGTGCATCCTGATCCATCAGATTAACGGCAGACACAAACAAGGCTGCTGCTTGTCGAAGTCCTGCCAAGTATTGTTCTTTAAATTTCTTCACTTGACCGTACAATATATCAAAATCTCTAAGACCCGGATTTAGTTGCATGGCTTGGCTGTCTTTCAATAAAGACTCCAACTCGACAGGCACACTCAAGAGCCAGCCGTCTAAAAACTTCTCAATATCCTCTGTAAAAAACTGCGCATTTTTCTCCATAAAGAGATTCATTCTCAAGATGGAGCCGTATGAACCGCCTTTCATTTGGTTTTTGGTAAAAGGTTTAAACCAATCAAAAAGCTCAACCCAATATAGTGATGCAAGATAATTCTTTTCAACCTTGAGTCCGGGTTGCCAATTTTTAAGCCAATTAGAAAACTCACTCCAATTGAATTTGGTTAGTACTTGTCTTTTCAATTCATCGCCGCTAACCGCATCTGCTAGAGCTGATTTGCCCATTTCGACAATGTCTTTTTTGGCATCTTTTAGGTTAAGATCTTGAGTGTCTTTTTCAAGTTCCTTTTTCTCAATATCCGCCAAGATCCCGTCCAATACTGCTGCGGATTCTACAAACTTATTTTCAAGAGCACCTAGATCTGCCAGGTCTTTCTTTACAAACTCCAACTTCTTCATTAGCTCTTCGCCGCTATAATAAGTTGAATAGGACACCAATGCTCCTTGTTTTTGTATAAGCTCACCTAATCCTGCCAGATAGCTATTGAAACTTTTGAGAAATGTCAGATATCTCTGACCGATACCTCTATAAATCTCAATTTGACGACTTCCCACTGATGTTTTATTTTTGACAAGTGTATCCAATAAAGATGTTAACTTATCATTTTTCAGACCAAGAAATGTTTGCAGCCAAGCCATCTCCTGATTCAAAAGGGGGACCACAATTTTGTCATAGGCAAACTCGCTTCGCATTTCACATTTATCGATCACATCAAGAATCGGAGGCCACTCCGATGCTGCAGTCTTCATGTCCGGAAAAAACTCTTTCAAGGAGGATATCCATGTTGCATACTTGCCTTCTCCCTCTTCAATAATATTCTCCATAGCTGTGATGCTATTCATTAATTGACCTACCATTTTATTTGCAGCAAAGATCCGGTCGGTTATATCGCCTTGTTGCCTGTTTAAAAACGGAGATTCAACTTTTAAAAGACGCTTTGTAGTATCGGAAAACCCCATAAGCATGCTTGATACACGTTGCCACCACTCCCATTCTGATTCTCCAGGAAGGCGCCGTTTGACTCCGGACTCCAAAGGAATTGTTATACGTGTAGAGCCGTTTACTTGTTCCAGTGCCTTGCTTATTCTGGCAACCGTGTTGTTGTCAGTCATTCTTGGTATTGCATCAGTACTCACTTGAGCAAAATGACGCAATAGAAAGTTTCGATGCTTTGTAGAGAGAGCATCTTTCTCAATGCTTACAAACGGTTCAATACTCAATTTTCCTTTGTATTTAGGATTTGACCATTTAACGTATTCAATAATTTTACGTCCCCAAAGTGAGAAATCGCTGTCTGTTCCATCCCATTTTGAGATGTCCGATTCAACTTTCCTTATAAGTTGTTCCAGAAAATATTTCTGATAAATCAGATAATGAAGATTATCCAGTTTATCCGCTACTTCGCTGCCGAGACCGATAGATGTCGCATTATTAAACAATCCCTGCTTGGTCATACTCTCCTTGATACGTAAAATCTCATCAAGAATTTGTCCGGCAGTTGCTTCATCATGTTTTTCCGGATTCTTAACGGATAACAAAAGGGAAGCATGTTTAATAACTAGTGCGCTTTCCTCACGCCAATCTGAGCTTTTTCCTGTTTCGGATAGCAACAACCATCCTACCAGAACAAGCTGAAGAACTACAATTGCTGCTGCTGTTGCTTTTAGTATAGTTTGTTTTTTTTGTACCCATCCCGGCCTGTAAATTACACCTGCTTCCGGTATCAACTTTTTAAAAAACAAATCTCTACAAAACCAATGATGAGAATCACAATTGATCTCCAAATTGGCAACTTTAGCGTTCGCAATATCCATGCGAAGATTCCTACCTTCACCGATAACTGTTTGCCTTCCTATCGGCAAATCGCCACCGGATAACTGAAGTGCAGATGATCTAAAGCCTACAAAATAGAAACCTCGAATAGATACGGAATCCAGGTAAGCATCCGGATCGAAAACCCTTCCTATAAAATCCGACACGCTGCGAAGTAAACCGTTGAATTCCTCAACAAAAGTATAAATTAGATCTACTTTTTGAGTATTGTGCTGTGCAGCCATTTTACGAAGCTTCCAAGCTTCAATATTTGATTTTATCTTTGCAATATCTTCGCTGAGTGTTTCCAACTTAAGCGGCTCTTTGAAACTATTTGCCCCTGACCATCCCAAAATCTGTCCCTGAGCATCTCTATCTAAATCCTCAAAGAATTCACTAAAACCGGTTAATCCCTCGATTTCAGATACCACTAGATACACAGGATATTTTTCCTGAAGTCGATCCTGAATTAGTTGAAGGTTTTTCTGAAGTGAAGCTTCTTCGTCTCTTTTCAGACGAACGTCTCTGTCACGAAAATGTTCAATTGATAGCGCAATAATTAGTCCGTTTATTGGGGCGCTTGGTCTTAAATTTTCAAGTGTTTTAAGAAATATATGCCACTCATCGTTCTTCTGAGGCAAGAGAAGAGTAGAAATGTCAACAAAGACAGCTTCATTACCTATGTGCCATTCCTCATAATAGCTTTCAGCTTGATCCTTTCTTGTTTTCTCATTTAAATCCTTAGGGAAAGCAATGCCGCATCCGGAAAGAAGAGCATCTACTGAGCCCTTCTTTTGACCCAATACAGCATAAAAAGGAATATCATAAGGACGCAATCCCTTGCGTTTCAGCTTGCTGTGAACAGCTTTGAGTCGGGCTCTCATTTTCGTTTCTACGACATAGAGGGGATCTCGACGCATTACTTCCCGTTCGTTACGCCATAAATACAGTAAGCCTCTAAAGAAGATAACTAATCTAACAAGAACCCAGAATCCGATAATGCCGGCAAAAAAATAAGCGGTATATCGAACCCACTTTGCAATTTCAGGATAATGTTCTGCTAAAAAAAAATGATTACAGACCAATATAATGACCGGGATAATTAGCAGAAGAAGCGGCTTTAGCACTCGCAGAACATCAAAAAAACCAATTCCTGCTTTTGATTTCGAAGAAGCTGTCAATTTGTCCATTCTCCAATTAAGAAATATGCTTGCATATGGTTTTTACAAGATCAATCGCATCCGTGAACACAATCTCCCGATAGTGATTCTAGGCTAATAACCGACATTTCGCTAACGAGAGTCGAAGCACTCTCGGCCTTTTTTAAAGCCTGCAACGCATCTTCCATTGTATTAAAAACTCCGGTTACAACAATATATTGATTTTTATTCTCAGGGGTCGCTTTAAATAAAATTTTTGATTTCACTCCCTTTTGTTCGATTTGCTGAGCAAAGTGAACCGCTACTGTTTCGCTTGCAAAGACTCCAAGCTGAACAGTATAACCTGATGCAGTACCTGTTATCGGTATAGAGGCAACCATATCCGAATTACTGTCTAATGAGGGTACGCCATCAAATGAACTCTTCATTATCAACGGCCATACTATCAGTCGCTGAATCAACAAAAGAATGATTAATAGAGATACTGCTCCAATCGCTAGGTGACTCCACCTCCAAGATTTCGAAAGCTTGCCCCTTCCCGAATTGTCAACTCGATAGGCATCATCCAACAAAATTGGATTCTCATTTTGTTCGTCCGTCATTATTCGATTTAAAAGACGCCCCTTCAGCCTTAAAAGAGAAGGATCGTTGGATGAAAACCCTCCACGAAACCCCAACGCTAAACAATAGAAGAAAATGGTAATCACTCCAGTGGGCATACGGTCAACATTGGTAAGCAATCTAAAAAATTGATTTCCTCCAATATTTGAAGAGAAATATTTTTTTTCCAGAAGACACTGCTCCCAGGTTTTTGCATGAACCCATGAACTAGTCAGGAGTACTTCATCAGCCAAGACAACAAGCGGATACTTAACCTGTTGATACTCAGCAGCCAGTTTTTTTGAATTTTTGACAATGTTGTCCTCCATCGTCCGAAAAACCAACTCGATTTCATGACGCACAACATCTAGGTTAGGCGCAGAAGAGTGCGAAACTTTCCTTCGAAAAGAGATGAGATAGTCGAACAATTCTTTTGTTATATCTGTTAACTTCAAGGCCGTTATTACTCCACATAAAGGTCAAAACGATACGGGTATTTTTCCGAGCCTCCAACTGCAATTGCTCTTTCAGTAACAACACCGGGCCAGAAACGCCCGCTCTGTATGATCTCGGCATAAACAGTTCCCTCTGTTGCAGGCAGTGAACTTGGAGGTAGGCGCATCCACTGAAATTGAACAGCCTGTATTCGCCTCTGAAGAACTTGAACAAAATGAGACGGTGCGCATACTTTTATTCCCGACATTTTTTTTATTACATCGGAATAGCCCCCTGCACCGCTTACCGCAAGGTAAAGTTTCTTGTCACCGGACAACCAATCCTGTTCTAAATCAACTTCCATTCTATCATTGGCGAAAATAAATTGACGCTGAATATACCCCTGTGCGTCCAAAATGGCGCACAATTTTCTAAAGATTTCGATAGCTGTTTTAAAAACATCGCCTATCTTAAAATGATCATAAAACGGAGCGGAGATAATCGGCTGATCGCCCTTGAATGTCCAAAAGGTTCCTATGCAGCGAAGCAACTCACTGTATGCAAAGAAAGGAGAAATATCGACAGCGCGACTGACCTGTTGCATATTGACAAGAACCTGATTCACCGCTTGAATCTTCAATATCATCTCAATTCCTCGCGTCGTGTTGCACCACTCAGAAAGGCTCTTTGAACCCATGGCCCGCTGCAAGTTTGACTGTACAGCCGATAGTAGTGTGGCAACACCGCTAACGCTTTCTTGGAGTGATGTCCAGCTTGAAACCCTTATTAGAGGAGGAATATAGGACTCATCCAGAATTGCTCCTTGCAGATTCGGTGCCGGCATAATTCTGGCGATCGGCATAATCTGATAGCCTTGCATATCCTCACCGTCAAAAAAGATTCGCCCTTGAATCTTCCGTATTTCAATCATACGCCGATTCATTCCCGTATTTTCATCGGCAAATTCCATCTCTATAACACGGTATCGTCTCCGTTCATTTGAAGGATTTTCGTGGTCATCCTCCGATAAATTCTGACTATCCCACTGGTAATCAGGGATACCTAGATAAACATGTATTCTTTGCTGAGGATCTGACATAATGCCTTCGAAGGACCTTGACGGAATTTCCATGTTTCCAGGAAATGAAACAACTTCACGAGCAGGAGTTACTGCCTTTAGCTGATGGACAATAAACTGAAATGAGTGGAGAAAATTCTCATCGACCTTTACAGTGTCAATCCCCCATGGAAACGGTACCTGTGCATAGGTTAATAGACCGGCAACTGCATCATGATAATTATCCATCTGCTGCATATGTTGCGGAGCAAGGAACATTCCCTCTTTCCATAATGGCTTGCAGAAATCTTTTGACATCTTGTTATCACCTAAGGTTTGCTTACATAAAATTACAATAATCCATAATTAAAAAACAATGCAGCTGTGTGCCTTTTTTCTACTTGGACAATAACTTCTTGTCACAATCGTTTTTTAGACCCCAGTCTGCCATCTGCTTTTTAAAAGTACAATTATCTTTAATATTGTTCATCATTTCAGGATTTTCCAAAATTCTCTCTTCCACAATGAACCATTTTCCTGTTTCGTTTAATGAAAGTTTCATTTGATAACGCATCGTGTAAGCTGCTGATAGATATGTATTATCTCTGTAAGTCTGCTTTTGAAGCGCTGCCCAGAGTTGGAAAGGCCAATATTTTTCAAACTCAAGCTCATCTTCCTTTTCACTCCAGATTACAAGTCGTTTTCCTGCTACCTTCGCAGTCATATCGTTAACAATTTCTACATAGTCGACGCGATAAAAAACCAAAAACCTACGATAACCCGCAGATAACCAGAATTGCCGTGCAACGGCCGGATTCCCTTGATGCCATTGGGGGAAGATTTCGTCAATAACCTCAAAATGGGGTAACCGATGTGATGACTTATTTGTATAGGAGTATGCATTGGAAAGATCATCTTCTATAAGTGAAATAATATTTTCACGAATAGTAGTTGTTGATGCTTGTTCTTCAGCGCTTAACTTCTCTTTCTCATCCATATCCGCACTATCGTTATCATCCTCTGCGAAGCTTGCATTGTCTGAAGAACCGGCGGGAAAGGCAGTGAATATCGCAAGTGAAAAAGCAATACACCAAGCAGAAAGAAGAATCTTTCTTCTTTTTGCTGATTTTTCATAATATGTATTTATTGAATTCACTTGTCTCAATAATCCTTAAATACGTCCTCGACAATTTCCAATAGACAATTTAACCTCTGCATTATAAAAAAACGTGTAATGCTGTCAATTCATTAGCGAACGCTCCAATCATAATTGTAGACACTTTCATAATTGAATCTTCTTCACCCCGAGCGATAACATGGTTAGTTCCTATTTCCAAAGGGGATATTTGAGATAAGCCGCCCATGTCCTCTGTTTGCAAACGAAAAGACACCTACATACGGCAGCGAACACTGCAATTTCGCGGTGCACATATGACTAACCTAGATAACTTCTTTCAAAAAACCACTTGTGATAGGGAAACTAGTTAGTTGCAAAGAATCATGATCCAGTGTCCGAATCGTTGTCATTCGAATCGTTATCGTCCGAATCGTTATCGTCCGAATCTGTTTCAGTATTTTTAGCCTTCTGATTAACAGTATCGGAAGCAATATCCTCAACAAAAATGATATCATCAGCACCTGACAGCTGATTACACCCGCCAATAATTAATATTATAAACAAAAAAATGCAGTGCATAGTTTTTTCCTGTTTCCTAATAGGTTATTAAAAAAATCATCCGCATCTATTATACATACCGCGAATCTTATTCCAATGTATTAAAGCCGAATATATTTATATATATCTCAAAAAATAAATCCTCGCTGGAAAACAGCCGGCTGACTGTTTTCTCATTTGAATACAATGTTGAAAATGACAAAAAGTGCAGTTTATAATGTCCGGCGTTTAATACAGTACATCCCGCTAAAGGGAAAAACTTTTAGGTTAGCAGAAAAGAGATTCTTTGATGGATGATAAATATTTTACAGATGAGATAAATTATCTTCTAGATCAAGGCAAGGAGTTTGCAAAGCAGCATCCACACAAAGCAAGAATGCTCCATTTCGACGATGCAAGATCGAGAGATCCCAATGTAGAGCGACTTCTTGAAAGTTTTGCTTTTCTGACAAGCCGTATTCGTAGAAGATTAGATGATGACTTTCCTCTTATTGCCGACGGCTTGTTATCTTTAATGTGGCCCGGTTACATTAATCCAGTTCCTTCTTTTAGTATTCTAGAGTTTCATCCTGCAGTTGGAGAGTTTACAGAAGCCGTCAAGGTTCCCAAAGACACTGAAATAGACTCCGACCCGGCTCAGGATGGAATAGTTTGTAGATTTCGTACATGTTTCGATAGTACGGTTTTACCGTTAAAAATTGGCAACATCTCCATATCATCTACCGGATCCAGTTCGATTCTAAAAACATCTTTTGAAATCTGTGGATCAGCAAATCTGGCGTCGTTTTGCGATCAATCAATAAAAATACAAATGATAGGCGAATTTATTCAGACGCTGCAGATTTATGAACTCTTGCTCGGCAAAAACGGTCAAAAGAACAATATTGAAAAACTTATTCTATCTGCGTTTGATTCAGAAGGATCTGCTTTGGGAACATGGACTTGCGGTACAGAACGTGTTTTTCCTGCAGGACTCTCAAGAGACGAGATGCTTCTACCGACAGGAAAAACAATGCTTTGGAGCTTTTCCTTGCTAAAGGAATTCTTCACTTTCCCTGAAAAATTTCAGGCGTTTCACCTGCGAATTCTTGATCTTATGAAGGATAAACCTGACATCAGAAAATTTGATGTATCGTTTCATATCAATTCTGCTTGGCCTTCTAACTTAAGAGTAACACCGGAACAATTTCGATTGAATACAGTTCCGATTGTTAATCTTTTTAAACATGATGCAACTCCTATCAATCTTAATCGCCAACATTATCATTATACCGTTCGAGGGGACATTAAGAATCCGGAGCACTATCAAGTCTATTCAGTGGATTCCGTAGAAGGACTACAAGTCGGCAGCAGCATGCGAACGTTGTATACTCCTCTTTATACTTCCCGTTCTCGTCCCGGTGCATCCCATAAAGAAGAAAAATACTACACAATTGATCGCACTGCCGCATCTTGGGGAGGATGGGAAACATTTATCAGTTTTGTTGATTCTTTCAGTCAAGCTGAGTTTGCCGAAGAGGAAATCGTTTCTGTTGAAATTACTTGCACAAACGCGCGTTTGCCCATGCAATTGTTACCTAATCAAATAACCCATCCCGTTTCATGTTTTAGCGAAAACTTAGCAATGAGAAATATTACTCATCCTACTGCATACATTCTTCCTGATATCGAAAAAGTATCCCTTTGGCGATGGTTGTCACATGCTGCTTTAAACTATTTAAGCATTCAATCCTCTGAGCAGTTACGAACACTCCTTAGCCTTCATGATTTTTCAGAAACAGAGGCGAACAAATACAAAATTGACGGAATAACTTCCCTCAAAATAAAACCTACCAGAACTTTGTACAAAGGTACTTTGATTCCCGGCATATCGCTCGACCTAACAGTAAAAGCAGATCATTTTAGCCAGACGGGAGAAATTCAACTGTTCGCTAAAGTTTTGTCTGTATTTTTTTCATCCTATGCCTCTATTAATTCGCATATTCAACTGACAATGCATATAGAACCGTTTAATCAAACAATTGAAATAAAACCGATTATTGGAGATAATTTTCAGCTATGAAACCAGTTCAAAAACGAATTGAGAAGCAGGGATATCGCTTCAATTTCTTTCAAGCAGTCAAGCTGCTGGAGAGTTGTTATCAGAATCGCCCAAAAATCGGATACCTGGGTCCCTCCGAAAAAGAAGCGATAAAAATACTCCCGAACGAACAGTTGTCTTTTTCTCCGTCAGATGTCTCCCGGATAAATCTTAGTAAAAACGAAGATGGTGAGGATAAATGGACAGTATTTGAAAATTTTTTGGGACTATACGGACCTAATTCAACTTCGCCAATGTATATTGCTGAAATGATAGCCCAGTTTCCACGCGATGAGGATCCTCTGAGAGATTTCTTGGATATTTTTAACCACAGAATTCTTTCTTTATATTATCGAGCGTGGAAAAAACACAACATCGGCGCATCAATATTTGATGAGCAAAGCGATGCTTTCAGCAAAATACTATATGCGATGGTCGGCTTTGATGTTGACGGACCTTTAGGTGAATGGAAAATCAACCCTATCAAGCTACTTAGATATAGTAGTTATTTGAGTTCAAATTCAAGGCCTGCATCTGCTCTCGAAAGCATTCTGTCAGACTTCTTTGAACTAGAGGACGTCTCTGTCGTTCAGTTCTTTCCTAGACAATATTCCCCTTCTAAATCATCCCTTAGCAGAATTACCAACAGAGGTGATGGCGGACAATTGGGAGAGTCCTTTGTAATAGGAGAAACCATTACGGATATTTCAGGACAGTTTAAGATTCGATTGGGCTCCTTGACTATGAGACAGTTCCTTGACTTTCAGCCGGGAAGCGATCGCTATGAAGATTTAGTATTTCTGACTAAAATATATGTAAAGTATCAGTTGGGTTTTACTTTGGAGTTGGTTCTCAAACCAAATCAAGGCTTATGCATAACCGTTTCTGCTGTTAACCCTGTAGGGGTGTTGGGGCAATCAGCGTGGATAGGCTCTTCGTCGGATGAGGAAACCGCTGTAACATTTGAGGCGGGGTATGATGTTTAATGAATCGCAGCAAAAACTAAATCATATAACGATATGGAAGATAAAAAATGTTGAATTTTTCAATAGCTAACGAAGGAACTGTGGTGATTGTATATTTAGCAGGAGATCTGGATGCTTCTTGTTCTGATGACTTTTCCAAGGTTCTTCTTGATTTGGTTAGAAATGGATCTAATCATATCATTCTTGATATGCTGGAGGTCTCTTACATTTCAAGTAATGGGCTTAAACCACTACTTGATTGGCTGGATGCAACCAAAAATGTTTCCGGCAAGAGGCATCTAGTATTATGTAATCTACAAGAATTTGTAAGGGAAGTATTTAGAGTGACTGAGTTTGATCGAAAGTTCCCAATTTATGATAATGATGATCTTGCTCGGAATTCATTTCTAAAGCGAGTTTAGAACACCACAAGAAATGGAATGCTAAATTCATGTATACTATTATTGTAACAGATCTATACACTGACGAGCCGTCATCTAAAACGACTTCATATGAAATACAAAAAAGCAGGATCACTATCGGTCGCGCACCGGATAATGATGTAGTTATCCTGCAAACCAATATTTCTTCAAGTCATGCCGAAATTGTCAAAAACGAACAAGGCTTTTTCTTCAATGACCTCAACAGCACAAACGGATCATTCATAAATAAGATACCGGTTCAAAGATCCGTTAGAATTTTTTCGGACGATCAAATTGAAATTGGCGGAGCGTTGCTTAGGGTAACAGGGCATCCTGCATTGGAGAGACACAACGAAAGTTGGCAAGGAGAAGCGAACGGTAAAAATAATGATCCATTCCGTTTGGGTGAAAACGATGACAAACTAAATCTTAGTAATATAATGGCACCGTTAACTGACAATCAGTCGCAACTGTTCAATTCATCGCTGCAAGGTGATGATTTCTCCTTATCCAGAATCGCTGCTGAACCTTATGATACATCACGTCCAAGTGTGTTACTTGATGATCTTCTTCCCTCATATGGAGAAGATAAATTCAAGGGTCAAATGCATAGCCAAAAGGTTTCCGCAAACAGCACATTTCCGGAGACTGAAGAGCATATAGGAGAAAATGGACCGTTTCAGAGTTCAAAAGATAAACTTGATTTGATTAATAAAATAAAACTATTAGAATCTAAAGCCATAGCGGAAACAGCGGGCAAAGAAAAGTCGCAACAAAGACATAACCATGTCAATGCGGCACCTGGAGATAAAACGCCCAAAAGTTGCGGCGCTGTTTTGCAAAAACCGGCTCTTCATTCAAAACAGGATTTCTATAAAGCCGAACAGCAAAAAGAAAATCTGCGAAATGAAATAGCTGCCCCTTTTCCGGAAACAGACTCTGAAAACAGCATTTCGCTTCATAACACTATTGTTCTTATCAAGTTTGTAGAACCCATATCGGGCGGTCCTAGCCATGTTACAGAGTTTACATCTCTTCCAATATATATCGGAAGAGATGTAAACTGCGAGATAACCTTACAGGATGTTCTTGCTTCTCATAGACATGCAATAATAGAATTGAACAACGGTCGACTCGTAATTCGCGATCTCAGAAGTAGAAACGGAGTATTCTTAAACGGAAGAAGAATAGAAGAGAAAGAATTCATAGGACCTTCTGACATCGTTTCGGTAGGGAAGACGAGATTTTGCGCAAATCTGCTAAAACAAGAGTTGCAAACAAAGGAATCTACGCCAAGCAGCCGTATTCAAACCATGCATAGTGAGCCGAGTCCTTTTGTTCACAGTGTATCGGATGCTTTTACAACAAACGAAAAGAGAATAGAGCAGGCAATTGTTCCGGAATTAAAAGAATCATATGAAAAATTCATAAATGGTAATCACTTTGCAATATCCCTTCAACTCTATTTTGCCAAGAATGCTATAGGCAAAGCTCTTGAAGTCGTTCAAATAATGCCGATAGATGCTGCTGAAGTTCGCCTAATCTGCAAGCCTTTAGCAACAGCAGTTAGGGCACTATATACCTTTCAATTATCGGAACCAAATACTTCAATGCTACAAAAAACTGTCGATTCGGTAATAGAATTAACAGAGCAATCGCTTTCATTGATGAAGAAAGAGAGAATTGACTCAACAGCATGCGGCGAAGCTATTAAAGCCCACTCTTTGTTATTCCCATTGTCTTCGGTAGGGCGAAGTTATTTTGAGTCCGTTAGTAGTCCAATGGGTCTTTCGTTGTTGTCGGAGTTGGGTTTCTTAGGTGTACAGCGAAACCAAGTGTGCACGACAAAAGAATCGATAATGACAGAAACATATGATCCGGATGGGGCTACGATTGCCGTTGCTAAATTCAGCAGCGAATTTAACAATCTGCAATCCGTCCGCACACTAACAAAATGTATCGCAGATACTCTTTATTTGGACGAATATGAAAGTTTTAAACTTATTAGCATTGTAGACGAAGCGTGTACAAATGCGATAGAGCACGGTTTAGGCATTAAAGAACAAAACAGTTTTTTTTCGGTCGCCTTTGTGCGTATTGAGGATAGTCGACTTGCCGTTGTTGTTGATGATAAGGGAATTCCGATAGACACAGAAAAAGCAGAAAAAGGAGACTTGGACGGTCTGGGAATTAAGCTTATGCGAGAATTCTGTGAGGAAGTGCATTTCCTCAATCTAGGGAAAAAAGGAAAACGTGTTTTAATGATTACGCAATTATCCGGTCGCCCGTCTGATGGGCTTTTCTTTACTTCAATAAAGAATAATGAAACGGAAAAAGCGAATATAGATACTCAATATTCTATTGAGACACTCAATCCGAACCAAGCAGCGGAAATACCTAAGTGTGTATACAACGCTTATAAGTATGACTATTACGATGAACTACTTTACCTTTCGGCCGAACTCAAAAGCATTTTAGAGAAAGGAGAGCTGCTTTCTGCAATGGCTTTTTCAAAAGATGGAACCGGCTTGGGGCATATGTCCGTATCTCTAGAAAAACTAGGTGCCAAAACCGGTTTGTTGAACCATATGATTATTGTACCGAGCTTAACAAGCACGAATATGGCAAGCCGGTTGACAACGTATCTGATTGGGAAATGTCAAGAGCGAGGGATGTCCGGCTTGACGGTAAACATGACAGCATCTCATCCTTATGAGCAAATTGTCTACACCAGTTTAGGTGCCCGAATAACAGGATTAATGCTGGGACACTTTCCTGTAAAACATTCCGACATAAATAAAGCTTTAGAATTTCCATGGAAAACTAGAAGACAAAGCGCAGTAACGGCCTTCTTGAAAATAAGTGACATGAAAGAACAAGAAGTTTTTCTACCTCAAAAATACTCCAAATTATTAAGAACAATTTATAAGAGACTAGAAATCAACAGAGAACTAAAGGAATCAACCCTTTTGAATGAACATGCACTCCCTGCTATTTCCAATGTTCTGATGAATATTTCCTCCTCTTTAGGAACTGCAAATATAAAAATACTCGAAATAGGAGATGACATATCTGATATTATTGAAGCAAATCTTATTGAGATCAGCAATGAGCGGATCATAACGGTCTATATGGATCTGCCGCTTTCAAGCCCTTCTATTTCCCATGTGATAGATCGTTTGGAAAAATTTAATTTCTGTTTTTCATGTCTTATTCCGGAAGATCTGTCTGGAGATATATTAAGATTGCAACTATTAAAAGCAGATGTCGATTTCGGAAATATCCATATTGAACAAGACTATGGAAAGTACATTTTTGAAGAAATAAAAAAAGAACGCAGAAAAGTGTTATGAAAGACAGTGACTCAAAGCGGAATATCCAATTCAATACTAAACGTTCTTGTGTGAATGACTAGATGAGGACAATATGTAATTTTAAGAAAATTGTCTCCCAGCGTAACTTTTATTTCATCCGATTCTTTTGTCCAGATATCTTGAAGAAGTGCCGATTGAAGAAGTGCGGCAATCTCAATTGGTTTTTTGCCGGCATTAGCACTAGTCAGTCTATATGCAATATTGGAAATTCTCCCAATCATCAAAGAATATGCAAGACTAGTTTCAACAGTCAATAGTCCGAACTGTTTGTTTTCCGGATCGGGAATATGATGCATGTTAGCAGCCAAATGGAGATATATCATTCCCGGTTGATTTTGGCCTCCCATGTCACTGGGTATTTGAGACAATGGTGAGAGGCCGAGATAGGGTAAACCTTCTATAATATCGATAGGCAAAGACGCTTCAAGAGGCGTTTTTACCTTTTCAGTTCTAGTTAACGGAAGCTCACGGCAGGGAATATCTAGTTGTTCACCGCCGGTTCCAAGACCTGAAATGCCGATTAGGTGATTTCGTGTGCTGAAGGACTTAATTAAATTTGCGCCGAGAATCCAGATTGCTCTTCCAAATAGGTACTGTTCCGGTTTTGACGGCTCAGCCGGTTCTTGATAGTCAGGCATATTATAAGGTTCTCTAAGCAAGAATCGGTTTATCATGAGACTCGCCCAGAATCCGGCATTTGATGAACGAAATTCATGATAGTGTGCATATTTAGAAGAAGCTATTTGAGAAAGCGGATCTTTGATAGTCGGAAGATGGAGAAGATGTTTTAGATTAAAAAAATCGGCTCCTGTTTGTGCCACAAAGGGGGCAGTGATTGATTCTGCCATCATTGACAAATCCTTAAATAAGTCAAAAGAATTTGACTTGTAAGAAAAATCATAATCACCCAAAACAATTGTGGCGGGAAAATCGCTTCTAGAGTCATGCTCCGGCTTGACAATTAGGTCCAAAAATCTGCGGCGAAGGTTTTCAAACGAAGCATCCATTATTTCCAGAACAACTCCTTCTTCAGGTAGTTTGGAAATCAGAAAATCAAGGCCGCGCCAACTGCTCTCGGTTTGTTGAAACACTTTATCATGCAATACGGCCGTTATTTCAGCATTTGATTTTAAGTCGAGTTGTGCCCGAATTGAGTTTGGTAAGAAATCATCCATGGATTTTATTCTATATGTTTGACCGGATAGGGTAAGAAATTGCGGTCTTAAAATATTCAGTAGTTCATTTGTTTTGCCGGAACCGGTGCGAACAATACGCGGCGTGTTCTCCGTTCCTTTAAAGTCCGCAGCTACGATAATGCGAATTGGTGTTCTCATTTTTTTACCTTATTTGTTATTCGAGAAATTTTTCCTCATAAATGGTAAATCTCCCCCATAAAATCTATTTTATGTATCGCAATGAAACGTTTTGGGGTTGCAATCGAGACTTTTGAACCTCGATTGTTTCTGTTTCCTTGCCGGCAAAATCAACGATAACTTGCTGTCCTGCCGGATCGTTTTTGCCGGCAAAATCGGCAAAAATAACTAGCAAAACAGTTCGTTCCAAAATCAGAGGATCAAGCTTTACAACAGCTTGATCTCCTCCTTTCAAGGTTACGGACTCTTTAAATTTCCACTGTTTTCTTTGATCAGATTGGAACCATTCAACAGGACCGAGACGAGTCAGCTCTCTCAATTCACCGACATAAGTAATATAAATAATATCTATTCGCAGATTCTTGCCTGAGTTAATTACGCTATCACAGTCAAACTTTATATAGCCGGTTGCAATGGGCTCTATCGGTTGAATAGTTGCTCCGCAACTGATGACTGAAACGGCAGTTGCGCATATCGATAACCTAATGAAGCAAGCCGTTAATAGTGATGAAAATATCTTCATTTTCTTTTGCGTCTTTCGTAAAAACAATTGCCTGTGTTTTCAAATCTGTTAGACCACGATAGTCAGCGATAACAATCATTTTGGTGGTCCTAGGCGGAGGCTTAAGCTCAACCTTTATTGTACTGCGCACATTATTCTCCGAAAAAGAAACAGTTTGAAGATAAGGCCATTCCTCCCTCTCCTGGGATTCAAACCAGTTGTCAGGGGAAACACCGATAATTGCATCTTCTTTTTCACCGTCCGGGATGTATACAATATCAACAGGGAGAATAAAACCGTCATTGAAATTGCTGTCACACCTAAAAATAAGATTTTTTGTTATCAGCGGTTTAGATGAGGAGCACGCAGCACAAAACAAAAATGCAATAAACGGAAAAAATGCAAATCGGTTGAAAACGGTTCCATGTAATTGTCTCACGATCAGATTATATCTTTTTTTCATGACAGCACAGTAAGAATGATAGAATGTTATTTGTCAATATCGTAAAAGCCTATACAACATTGTTGCTGCTCAAACAACCCAAAGACAGATTTAAAAAATATTCACAACATACTAATTCTAACAAGTCAAGAGTGCCGAAGAAAATCTAGTTTGATTTGACGTGTTCATCGAAAAATGACTGCCCAAAGAAGCAATTGTTTTGTTTGACAATCTACTCACTCACGTACAAAAGTAATACACCTTGCCCAATTGAGACTTTCGGAGTAGACCTCAGCTGATAAGCATCCTATATTTGCTATACATAAGAAGAATGCGATTTAAGACTTGAAAGAAACTGCAGTTCCGGTATTTGAAATGCATAGGGTTGTTTTATGAAACTCAACTATTGCTTTATTCGAGTTGGAGCATTTTTCGCAACTTTCTTTTTTTTATTGTCTGCTTGTCCTGTCTGTATACTCAGTGACACCGGCTCTTCCGAACGATTGCTTACAATTTCCAATATCCGTACCGGACAGCGTGTTTCAGCTCCAATGATCACTAAGTTCGGCACCATTAATCTCAGAAGCCGACAGATTTTTAGCAAGCTGTTAGGAGAGGAAAATGCGGCACGGACGGTTATGCTGCATCCAAAACTATTCTTGATGCTTCAACGAATTTCAGACCAGTTTTCAGGAAAAACAATAGAAGTTTTTTCCGGATATCGTCTTGATGAAATTGGATATGATGATGTTCATAGTTTGGGTAGAGCTGTGGATTTCAGAGTACAAGGGGTGAAAAATGAAATTCTTTACGAATTTGTCAAAACTCTGCCTGATTGCGGTACCGGCTTCTATCCTAAGGCCGGATTTGTTCATTTAGATATTCGAGAGGAAAGTGTTACATGGTCAGATTATTATCACACAAATCAAGATTGTTCCCTTGGTGAAAACCCGACTGAGGCAAAAGGCGGAAAAGAAATTACCGTTCTTAGTGTGTGGAACAATGAATCAGCAATCATTCCGCTAATAACAGAGTCGGGTTCCGTCAACAATAGAGGACGTCAGATTCTGAGCCAAATGGCAGCTTCAAAAGTAAAAGCTGATCGAATTGTGCTTCTACATCCGCGGTTAATTCTGATGCTTCAAAAAATTGCAGAAGAATTTCCGGGGGCCAGATTCGAAGTAATATCCGGTTATCGACCCTCTGAGAAAGGTTTTCATAGCTATCACAACTTCGGTCGCGCTTTGGATTTTCGATTAAGCGGTGTGGATAACAAAAAACTCAGCGATTTTGCACGTACTCTTCCAAAGTGCGGTGTCGGATACTATCCCAACTCTGTTTTCGTGCATTTGGATGTGCGCGACAAATCTGAATATTGGGTTGACTATTCAGGGGTAGGTGAATCTGCGCAGTACGGAAAACCTTCAGATTAGGATTAATAGATTCAATAACAGAAATATGCTAATACTTTGCTGTGGTAATTTTATAAATTTTGGGACCTATTATGAATACCTGCCCGGGAATAGGGTAATATGTATCCAGTACCTGCTGAAAAGTGCCGTTGGTGCTATCCATATCATATATAAAAGCTTTTTCGTTTACATTAATGAGCTTTGCGTGGGTACTTGACACTAATGGATCATCAAAAAACAGAATATCACCGTTCACTCTGCCGATAACGGTTTCCAAATTACGCAAAAGAACACGCTCTTGATTCGGATCCGGTGCCAGTATTGTAATAACTCCCCATACGCCTGGTGTCATGTCAGTTGTTTCAAGCAATAGTACATGGTTTCCTATTCTCAAAAGACTGCCGGATTGCAGTAGCACATTTTTTCTTGATGGAATTCTAACAAAGATATCATCATTGTTGTTGCAAGGAGGTATTATTACAATCCTATTGCCGGTTACTCTGAACAATACATGTGAATCGGCATTGTATTTATTCATGGAAGAAACATCACCTGTTCGAACATCTATCGGCAGACCTTCTTCATCAAGGTCGATTTCAAACAACTCCGCCCCGTCAAAAGAAAGCCGAATGATCTTTATCAAACATTTTGTTTCTGCATCCGAAGAATAGCTATTCATGGATAACGAACTGCCGCATTGTCCGCAATACAAAGCATCCGGTTCGTTTTGTAATCCGCACATTGTGCATTCATTATCCTGCCATTGAACAGGTGCAGGAACAGTGGTAAGTATCCCCCCTTTATGAGGGTGAGCATCCAATGCTATCAAAGGCATAGAATCTTGGGCCTCATTACTAAGGTCATCCGGGAAAGGAGCTTGATTTCGAGAGGCAGCATGTTCTGACGAAATAACAATATTGGAATCTGTTACTTTAACTGGGGCGACTTGAGCAACAGTATGATTCTTTATTTCGGGTTTCTCTGAAGACGGCAGATAGATATCATCTGAGGTTTGGGACACTGCGTCAATTTCATCTTCTTCATCAGTATCAGGGAACGGTGCTGCTATGCGAATTAATTCGTCGGGAGTATCTTTCATATCGATATCGTCCGTAAAGATTTTAGACTTAGAAGTATCGCTGTTTTGAAAAAGCGAATCTTCTTCGGGAAGTTCCGGAAACGGAATGACAGCAACATCTGAAATCGACGAAGTCAAGTCTGGTATTATTTTATTGCTCACGGATGAAGAGGAAGTATCTATTATATTGCCATTTATCTCTGAATGCTCAGGAATAAGCTCATCTCCGCAGTTAGAACAGAAAATAACGACATCAGAAGTTATTTTTTTGCATTCAGGACAGATTGCCATACATGTATCTCCATAAAAGTTGGCTGAACTTATAATCCGAAATAAAACCTTTTGTCGACATCAGCTTTGGCAAACATAAAAAAAACTTTGTGAAATACTGAGATATAATAAGACTACCGTTTGTTTTGTAGAAAGTGGGTTGAACATGTTGCGCCAATGACACACAATGACACACACAACTTGACTAATATCTTTGTGTAAAACTAATATAAGATTAAGAATGGAATTGAAAACTATAAGCTATGGTTGAAAATAACTACATTGGGCGTATACTGGACAGAAGGTACAAAGTATCTCAACTGTTGGCAGAGACAGGTATGGGGGTTGTTTATTCGGGGGAGGATCTCTCAGATAACAGCCTTGTCTCAATAAAAATTCTCCAATCCGATTGTTGGATGGAACAGGAATCCGTTAAACGGTTTTTTCGGGAGGCCCGAGCAACTGTAGAACTTCGACATCGAAATATAGTAAAAGTTTTTGATGTTGGGCTTTCAGAGGAAGGTGCTCCTTATATAGTTCAAGAATACCTTGAGGGCGAAAGTCTGTCTGATCTTTTGATTAGAGTCGGAAAACTAAAAACCATTCCGGCATTAGGCATTATAGAACCTGTGCTTCAGGCTATTGGAACGATGCACAGTAAGGGTATTTTACATCGCGGAATTACACCGAAAAACATTTACATGGTAAACCAACCGGGATTGCCCCCCACAGTCAAGCTTATTGATTTCGGATTAGCCAAATTCATGGACGGCGGAGGGGAAAAATCAAAGTTAACAATGGTCGGTGTAACATTAGGAGACTTTAGCTACATTTCTCCTGAACAAATTAGAGATTCAAGCGCGGTTGATAAACGCAGTGATTTATACACAATTGGAACCATCTTATACGAAATGCTGACGGGGAAACTACCATTTAGTGAGCAATCGGATAATAACAGGCTTAAAGCCAAGTTGACCGAAAAACCGATTCAGCCTGGAAAGCTTGCACGAGGTATTCCTAAAGAACTCAATGATTTAATTATGAGAGCTTTGAGCATTAGACCGGAAGAACGTCCGGCTGATGCTGAAGAAATGTTGAATATAATTGAGCATCAAAAAGGGTACAAAGATCGCGAAGAAAAGTTTATCAAATGTGCTCAGGGAGTAAAGCATTTAACAATCGCTGGTGCTGTGTTAGACCGATCTTCTCTGCCAAAAACAGCAGAGTCCAATAAACAGCCCAATGAAAAAAAGGGGAGTGATGCGAAGTTGACACTCCAAAAAATTTTGGCCTCAAGGAAGGGAAAGATCACGCTTGCGGGAACTGGTATTGGAGTGCTTATTGGTATTGTCATTGCATTGTCTACATCCAAAAATACTCTTGATTCGCCAAAAGTTACCAATATCGTCCGTATTCCGGATATAAGTGCGCAGCCGCCTGAACAGCTCAAACCCACTGAGGTTCAAATTGAAGTTCGAGGATTGCCCGCAGGAGCAAAAATCTATTATGATGATGCACTAATTCCAATGAATCCATTTCGAGTTGTTCTCAAAGAAGTAATAGTTTCTTTGAAGGTCGAAGCAGAGGGGTATGAGGATTGGGCTACTTCAATTGTGCCAGCAGAAGATCAAGTGGTAAAAGTGCAAATGGCAAAACGTGCGGAAACCTCTTTGAATACAGAAGAAAACACTGCCAACAACAATGCATCTGATCTTGTGCAAAGTGAACTGCAACCCAAGCATCACTACCAAAGCGAAAAACCTCAAACTGAAAAAAAGAAAAGCACTAAAAATACAAAACAGAATAACCAAGACGGTTTTAAAAATATTAAAGACGGCGTTAAAATTAGGGATGAGTTTGATTGACGGAAGCTAGTAATTATTCGTATGAATAACGGTTTTTTTGGTTAACTGGAGACTGAAAATTGAGAAAATTTTTTTTAAATCGAAATCTTTCTTTTCTTGGGGTTATTGCTATTTGCTTATGCTTAATAAGCGGTGCTTCCTTAGCAGGAGAAAACACAGATAAGGAACGCGCAGAAAAGCACTTCAAAGCGGGAGTTTCTCTTTTGGCAACAGATAACTTTCTTGTTGCTGCCCAGGAGTTTGAGTCATCCGTAAAGCTTCATGCTACCAAGAGCGGTTTTTTTAACCTTGCGATTTGCTACTATGAACTGAGGCGTTACACAGATGCTTCCGCAGCCATCGAACGGCTTAAAAGCGTATTTGGTAATGACTTAGACGAACAGTGGAAAACCGAAATTGCCGCCTTCGAAGAAAAGATGAAAGCCTCTGTTGTCCCTATACAATTCCGGACTAATATTGAAAAAGCTGACATCAAAGTTGACGGAAAGAAGATTAACAATTCAACAAAAAACGAACCTCAACTTCTCGCCCCTGGAGATCACGCTATAACCATAACTTCTGAGGACTATGAACAAATTTCAGAGACAATCAGAATCGATTCACAACAGACAGAAACTGTATATCATTTTTTACTTGTAAATCCGTCTGAGAAAAGACGCAAAGAACAAGAGACAATAATTCAAGAGACAACACATCCTGTCCATTTCGAGAATCAGTCAGCTAAAAAGAAGAACAGCCGTAATAACGGACTAAAAATCGGTGCAGCCGTAACCTTAGGCATAGGAGGAATAACCGGTTTGACCGCAATAGCAACTGGGGTTGTTCATCTTGTCGGAGTATCACGGATTAAAGACTCTGATTCGTGTAAAGGTAACACTTGCTCTGACTTTGAATTGAAAAGTGAGCTTAATAAGATGAAAAAACTAGGAGTTGCTACCAATGTTTTAATATCTGTTTCCGCAGTCTCTTTGGTTACAGGTACGATCCTTGCGATTGTAAACGGGAATTCAAAAAAGCACAGAAACAGAAGAGTATCAATAGATCCCGTCATTGGTCATAACGGCAACGGATTTGCGCTTTCAGGATCGTTTTGATTGGTCAGAGTGGACTAATATGAAAAAAATAAAGTCACTGTTTGTTTTGATGACTGTATTGTTGCTCTGTACAAAAGTTTTTGCCGATGACAATGACGAAGCAAGAGCTGCTTTTCAAAAAGGCAAAACTCTTTTTTCACAAGAAAAATACAGTGAGGCAGCATCATCGTTTCAAAAATCGTATGATCTTCGTCCGTCATGGAAAATACTACTTAACATTGGTCAATGCAATGCGGCAGCCAAGGACTACGGACGTGCACTAGAAGCTTTTGAGGCATATCTCGCCCAGGGCGGTGATGACGTTCCATTAGATATACGTGACGAAATTATTGCTGAAATTCGCATTATGAAAGAGTTGGTGGGATATTTGCAATCAAAGGCGCCTGACGGATCGGAATTGATCATTAATGGCGTTATTCGCGAACGTTATCCGCTTCCGGGTCCGGTACTTGTTTCTGCCGGTGTAAACCATGATGTAAAAATTTTAAAAGACGGCAAAATCTTGTTACAAAGAACCATTAGAATCAATAGCGGCAGAACAATGGAGCTTCACGCAGTTGATGAATCACCATTACCTATCGAGAATAATACAACAGACGCACAAAACCACAACAAGACTAATATTATCAATGCCGATAAGAATACAAGGTCGGCTATAGATCAGAGGAAAAAGCTGTATTCCAGACCGTTGCGCATTGCCGGTTGGGCAACTACGGGGGTTGGTTTGGGTCTACTAGTAGGCGGAATAGTCACAGGCGCAATGGTATTGTCTCTACACAACGAGTACACTAGCGACGAATGCAACACAGGATGTGAAGACCATTCATATAGAATAAGAAATCTGCAGGTCAGTACAAATGTGCTCGTCGGAGAAGGTGCGGGTGTTACATGCATAGGTGCCGCAATTCTTATATACTCCTACTTAAAACAGAAAAAAAACGCTAGAAAGGTCTCTTTTCTTCCCAGTTTTCAGCCTGACAACCTTACCTTTACAATTTCGTACATCTTCTAAAAATAGCAATTTATCGGCTTGCTTTAAAGATTACAGAAACAGAGTAGAAAGCTAACCGTCTTGCAACCCCGTCCGGCATATTAAAGCAAACCGCATAATGTCGTTATTTTATGGCGGAAGCTGTAATTACAGAGATAGAAGCCTTTATACCGTTAGGAGAGCAGGTATGAAGGCACCTGTAATGAGGCACTTAGTATACATGAAGATAGTTCGTTTGAAATCTAGACAAAAAGGAAGAAACGGATTATGCGTTGGGTTTCTTCCATTCATCGGAGAAGGAGAGATTACCGTCCGTGTATACCCACTCGATTTTGTCATATCTGAGTTCGTAGGTCATCATATCCTTGTAAGTAGTGGTTCTCTCATCATCGACATTGGGAAACCAGTGTTTAGCTGACACAACTCGAACTTTCTCGAGGTTGATGTTGTAATAGTTTACTTCCGTACCTGTTTCGTCAATGTTCCAAAACTCAATCTTTACTTTCGGAATAGTCTTAGACAGACAAACACTTTCCATCAGCAAGGGTGTTGCCTTATCGATGTTGCAGATTAGTCTTATTGAACCGTGGCGACGGGTACCCGTAGCAGTCGCATCCTTGACATCAACTGGAATTTCTACGACATGTTCCATTGAGAGCACAGTCACTGATTCTTCACGTCCTGCCTGTACGCAACTTCCCGGAATTCCGTCAAAATAAGCATAACTTGGATTTGGCATTTTTCTCCTTTTTCCTTTCGTTCTGCTATGTTCTTTTTGAACATAAGCATTTAATTTAATCGTTAACAGTTAAAAAGCTAAAACTATCATTCTCATATCCCAACAATAATTGTTTGGGTTTGATTCCCTTGGCCATTGCGGAGAGAATCTCATTTGAGATACTTGGCATAATATGCTGCGCGATAATCTGATCAATGTTTCTCGCGCCGGTTTCGATTTCGACGCATCTAGCGGCGATTTCATTCACAATGATTTCATCATATATTAGTTCTGTCCTACCGACCTCAAACATTCGTTTCTTCAACTTGTTGAGTTTCAGCACAACAATGTCTTTGAGCACGTTATTCGGAAGCGTGACATAAGGAAGAATGGTCATTCGCGCAAGCAGCGCCGGTTTAAAAAAAGCTGAAAGCTCCGGACGAATTGCAGCTACAAGTTCTTCAGGCTCAGGCATTACTGCTGTTTCAGTCATTTTTGTAATAGTATCTGTCGCAAGGTTTGATGTAAGCAAAAACAAAGCGTTTCTGCAATCAACTTCTCTTCCCTCTCCGTCTGATAAAATACCTTTGTCAAATACCTGATAGAAGATATTCAACACATCAGGATGTGCCTTTTCTGTTTCATCGATAAGCACCAAGGAATAGGGTTTCTTTCGAAGTGCCTCAGTAAGAAATCCACCTTCACCATATCCCACATATCCTGGAGGGGAACCGATCAATCGGGAAACTGTATGTCTTTCTTGAAATTCTGACATGTTAACTGTCGTCATAAAACGCTCACCGCCGAACAACTGATCAGCTAGAGTGAGAGCCGTTTCAGTCTTGCCGACGCCGGACGGTCCGACAAGCAGGCAGCATCCGACCGGTGTTTCTTTGGGCTTTATGCCTGATTTTGCAGCTCGAATTGTTTGAGAGAGAATCTCCATAGCCCAATCCTGACCTTTGATACGCTCTTTAAGATGATCTTCCAATGTTAAAATAGTTTTAGCCTCATCAGCAATCATCTTTGATAACGGAATGCCGGTCCAATCCGTAACTACGGCGCAAATAGTATCAGTATCCACTTCAGGGGCAATCAGTCGTTCGCTTTTTTGTACCGTGGAAAGATCTTGTTTGGCGGCAGCTTCTGCTTCTGTATCATTTTCCTCACGAGCCTTGATTATTTTTGAGACAATCTCACTCTGTTCCTTCCACTGTTCTTCCAGAATGCGTTGAGTTGCTTCCAGTTCTAGAACTTCTCTTGTGCTTTTTTCCAGTTCTTCGCTCTGTTCATCAGTCAAATTGGCAATTTGCTTTAATGACTCAACTGTTCTTCTCAAAGCATCTAGATTGCACTCAACATCGTCCAGACGACTTGGTTTAGCACTGAGGTTAATTCGAATTCGAGCGCATGCAGTATCCAATAAATCAACAGCTTTGTCGGGAAGTTGACGCCCTGAAATATAACGGTTTGACAGTCTCACACACTCTACAAGTGCTTCGTCCAGTATCTTGACGCCGTGGGCTTCTTCGTACTTACTCCGAAGTCCTCGAATTATGTCAACAGCATGCTCCACAGACGGCTCATCAACTTTCACAACTTGGAATCTCCTCGCCAATGCTGCATCCTTTTCAAAGTATTTTTTATACTCTGACCAAGTAGTAGAAGCAACAGTGCGGAGTTCTCCTCTAGCCAATGCGGGCTTCAACAGATTAGCTGCATCCGAACCGCCTGCTGCACCGCCTGCACCTATAATTGTATGAGCCTCATCAATAAACAGAATAATTGGGACCTCAGAGGCCTTTACTTCATCGACAACGCCTTTTAATCTTTTTTCAAACTCACCTTTTACACCGGCGCCGGCTTGAAGCATTCCCATATCAAGCCCTCTAATAGTAACACCCTTAAGCACATTAGGTACATCACCGTGAACGATTCGATAGGCCAAACCTTCGACAACAGCAGATTTTCCGACTCCTGGATCACCTACGAGAATTGGATTGTTTTTTCGTCGTCTGGCCAAAATTCCAATCATCTCCCGAATTTCGCGATCACGTCTAAGGACAGGGTCTGTCTTACCGTCTCTAGCCAAGCCGGTAAAATCAGTAGTATAACGCCCTAGATAACTGTCCTCCAAAATTTCGGCCTCTCCTGATTTGCCGGCCTTCGGTGCAGATGTACGAGCAGTCTCGCTGGATTTTGCTACAATGTCATAAAATCGATTATTGAGTTCCTGAAGGTTAATTAGTTCTAAAATGCTGCCGTAGTCATATGACGAAAGATAATCAGGCTGATTAAGCAAGGCTGACAAAATATAACCGGTTCGAATATGATTATCGCCCATGTTGATTGAGCCGATGGTCCAGGCATCTTCAATTTGTTCTAAAAAAATAGGCGAAAATGCGGGTCTGGTACTATTCCCATCGTTAAAGGACTCTAAGGTCTTAAGCAAGCTTTTTTGCAATGTTGCAGCATCTACTTTGAAGTGATCAAGTATTGCAATGATATCACCCTTGTCTTCCTCTAAAGACTTTAAAAGAAAATGCTCAATTGTAATTTTGTAATGTGTGCGGGTGAGACAAAACCCCGCAGCTTGGTCGAGCAAACGTGTTGATTGTTCATTACATTTACTGATTAATTTTTTTATATCAAATTTCATTATGAAAAATCCTATTCATTGCTAAAAACATTTGATTTGCAAAGGAACATATTTTGTTTAGCTCTGTAAGCTGTTTTCTTTACGAATACTCCATTGACTCAGAATTTCCAAGCTTTGTTCTATTCTATGCAAAAAAAAAATACTATATGGGCACTTTGTTAAAATTTTCTAATGACACTTCATAAAGAGCTAGAACCAACCGGAAATTCCAAGTCCGCCTGACAATCGAAAAAGCACTCTAGTAAAGGTCATTACCTCTGCATCCTCAATTTCAGGTGCAATACTGCCGCCGCCTGCTGAAAAGCCTAGAAGCAATGTTATGTCGATAGATACATTCGGCCCGCCAAATAAATGAATTCCTCCTCCCATGCCTAGTACGAAATCCCAATACTTGGAAGTAACATAGGTAACATTGTCTGTTTGACCTTCAAAACCGAGCAACAACATGAGAAAGGGGCGAATTACTTTTGCTCCAAATGCGTACTCAAGGTATGGCGCTATTCCCCATCGCAAATGAGAATATTTCATTGAATCAAAGTCCGTTGTCACGTCCTCCTCCTCTATAGAACTATCTTCTTCATCAAAAACAACGGAACCTTTATCATATCCGATCAAAAACTTAATGCCGATAGCTAAGGCATCAGCCGGAGTTACTCCAATTCCCAGCATTACATTGGGGTTACCTATGCCGGCTTCTAGTTTCTGTTGACGCCAATCCTCAGGGCCGGCCGGGTTCCAGCTGCCTAGGTTAAAATTTACAATATTTGTATCGAGATTTACACGAACAGAACCTTTAGAAATTTGAGCTGAAACCGTAATTGAAATAGTCATGCTCAAAGCGATCACGAATATTGCATTCTGCATTTTGATCATTTTTCCCTCATCTCTAAAAAAGTGAGTTTTCTGTTAAAAGAACTGTCACAATTTCGACAATATGTAAAGCTGTAGCCGGATTAGACAAAGTAATTTGTAACGCTATTATCGTTGTAAAGAGCTTATCATAGCGTTGTTTGGAAATTTGAAAATGATCACAACATTATTACATTTTAATCTCATACGTTGTGTCTTGAAAAATGTCATCCGCGTACGTCAGATAAAAGTAAAATGTTGTGTGCATGTACGTCAACACTTACCATATTTTGTCGGGTGTAGATGATGTGTATAAAATATGTTTTCTCTTATTAATGATGTTTAATAGACGATGTTGGATTCTTTCTATACAGGAAAATCATAATTAAGCTAAAACAACAGAATCTTTTTGTAAAGATTCTGTTTTATATACAGAACGAAAATGCTATTTGTATAAATAACTTGTTAAAAGATACATAATAGGAGTGCGTTTTTTCCTCTCATATTTAAAAAGACGGTGCAACAGCTCTTAGAGATGCAATGCCTTTTGGCAAGTGAACGGCAAGGAGTCAAAAGTGGACGTCAAATTATTGATAGAAGGGAAGCTTCCTGATCCCAAGCTAGGTATTGTCAGTGTGTATATAGAAGAAGGCATTAATCAAGTGACCTTCATCGATCTGCTGGCAATATCTGATTTTGAATATAAAGAAGAAGAACTTGAGGAGATGCTGGGTAAAACAGCAACTCTAACATTGATCGAACCTTTAAGCGGCTCTTTGCAAACATCGCGATTCGACGGCCTGATATATGAGTTTCATGAGCCGAATCCGTTTCAGGCAGCCAAAGGAAAATTTGTTTATCGGTTAATTATTCGTCCAAAGGTATGGAAGCTCAGTATAGGCAATAATGCTCGATCATTTCCGGAGAAAACACATATCGAAGTAATTCAGGAAGTACTGGAGGAGTATAAATTGCTCAAGGGGCATCACTTTGAAACTGACTATTTCAAGGAAAGTGCATATCCTACTCTCTCACAAATTCTGCAATGCGATATTTCGGACTGGGTATTTATTAGGCGATTGATGGCAGAAGTAGGCATCAATTTTTACTTCGGTGCCGCCAAGGATGGTAACAAAGAGGAAATGCTTCGCCTGGTTGACAAAAGTACTTTTTTTCCCAAAGCATACAGTGAAACGATTTTGTGGAATCCTTCCTCTCAGTTGACCGCCGATCGCAGAATAGAAGCGTTTGAAACCAGAGTAAGAACGGTCCCTTCATCTGTCGAAGCCACCGCCGCTTTTGGCGACGGTCTCACCAGAACCTTCGATGCAGAGGAATCTCTGCCCAAAGGCAAAGGATCATTGTTTCGCTACCATTGCGTAAACGGACAGGAAGAACAGGTTGCAAAGCGATCTGCCAAAATCATTTCCGAAGCGTTTGAGTCGCGACGGGTTACCTACGAGGGAAAATCAAATCATTTTATGATTAGAGCCGGAGAGCGGATTACGATTGAAAGACACATGTCCGGCAGCTCAAAAAATGTACTCGTAACTGCTGTAAAACATATACTGAGGCAGGGAGCAGAGTCGGCTTTTGGAATTGACGGAAAGATGGAATATGAAAACAGCTTTGCTGCGGTAAAATCCGATGCAGAGGTGCGTCCGTTGCCCTTTGTTGATGTGATTGACACCAGAAGCGGCAGTACATCACAATTTGTATTTACTGCAGGAGATAGCGTCGATAACGTTGATAACGTTGATAACGTTGATAACCGGCAATTAATAGCTGCTCCTTCTGTATGGAGCGATAGACAGATATCAAATACGGAGCGACTAATAGCAGCAACAAACGGTTTTGGAGTAATGCTAGGTACGGTAATTGCGGATGCCAAAGTGTCTGTGGGCAATGAAATGACATGCAAGATAGAAAACGAAAGATTTCCCGACGGCCTTACCGTTAAGGTATCCGCGCCTTGGCTTGTGCCGGGCGGCGGCGTAACATCTCTGCCAAGAACTGGAATGCAGGTATATTTTATGCTGGTTCAAGGCGAAGGCGGCGGACATGAAGGGGTTATGTTGGGATATCGTCCTAGCGGTTCAGTGCAGGGACTTAATCCGGCAAAGCAAACCGAAACACCTATACTAAAGGCCGGCCCTAAACCCGAACTCGACAAACCGGCCAAGCCGGTGGTGGAAAAAGCATCTGTGAGCCCCAGTAATCGCCAACGCAATGCTTTGGCGGGTGAAGGGGGCGTTGCCGAACTGGCCGTTATTGACGGCGCTGATGCCACTATGGCTTTAACAGCGAACAACACCATTTCGTTGGCTGCTCAAGGGGATACGAATATTTCGTCTAAGAATCACATGCACATAGCCGATGTCGCCAATCAGCAGTTTGGAGAGATAACCACCGGAGTTAGCGGTGACTGCACCGAATCTGTCGGCGGTAACCACCAATTTAGTCTGCAAGGCAATCAAGATGCATTTGTGGCGGGCAACATTAGTAGAACAGTCAGCGGCAATATTGAAGAGACTGTTTCGGGTAATAAGACCGGCACTATTTCGGGCAATTTGGAAAACACGATATCCGGCAATGCTACTGAAACAATCTCCGGAAACAAAGAGACTACCGTTTCCGGAAACAATACAATAACAGTTTCAGGAAACAGTGACACAAGTGCAGACAGCAATATCACTGTTATCGCCGGAAGCGCATGTGACGTAGGCGCCGGTTCAGATTTGACTCTTAATGCCGGCGGCAATATGGACGCAAGTGCAAGCTCTAATGTCAATATTACAGCAGGCGGCGACATGGTAATTACCGGAACTACTAAATTAGAACTGGTCTGCGGCGGAGGCAGTCTGGCCATTGATGCTGCCGGCAATATTACCATTAACGGTATCAAAGTAGACATTACAGGTTCAGCACCGGTCTCCGTAACAGGCGCAATGGTGAAGATCAACGCATAGAATAATAGCGGAGAATAAAGTGAGTGATGATACTGACAAAAACGCCCTTGCTCTAAAGTTGGATGATTTAGAAAATCGCTACATGACCTTTTCTCATGAGACGGATAAGCCCTTACTGGTATGGCAGACAGACCCAGGAGACGAAGACATTGTGCGCGTCTTTGTGGCTTACGCTCAAGCAGCAAGCGGAGTCGATGATATTCTACTGGACATGGCCATTCCGTTTGAGGATGAGGCAACCTATTCCGAGTCTCTGACTGCGGAACTCAATCGTCAATACGAGGCAGACAAAGCAGGCATGGAAGAAGAAGAGCTGGATACCGGTTGGGTTTGTCCTGAGTATAGAACCGAAGAAAACGATTTTCAGAATATGCTTCGAGTTCTAAACGATTTTTACAACTATCACTTTGCCGTATACAAGGACAGTATTCACCACTTGGCACTGTTTTTAAGACCCAAAACTATATCAGATCGAACAGCTTTTGTCAGATGGGTCGAAAAGCTGCTGCAACAACAGATTCCCTCAGGTCTTCGTTTTGTATTGTTAGATCCTATAGCTGCACCTCTTTTCGGAGAACTGATAGAAGAGGAGAAACCAAAGGTACATGCTTCAGTTCTGAGGCTCGATTATCCCGGCATGTTGGAGGACTTGGCCCACGGCGAAGGCAAGCAGGACGGACCGGATGCAAAGTTTAGAGTGTTGTTTGTTAAAATGTCTAATTTGGCTGAAAAGCAAGATGTCGATGGAGTAGAGCAGACAGCGGTTCAGGCTCTAAGGATTGCGGAATCTCAAAACTGGTACCAAATGCGAGTGGTAGTGCACATGTTAAGGGGAGCAAACTTTATGCAAGTTAAGCAGCAGGACGAGGCACTTGCCGCGTATAAATCTGCTCTCGATATCGCAAGGGAGTCCAAGGCAGCGGGAGATCCGGTGGGAGCCAAAATGGAAATACAGTGTTTGTTTGCAACGGCATCGGTACTAGTTTCAAAAGCTGCCTACACCGAAGCATGCACACCTTACAAAGAAGCGGCGGTTCTGGCCGAGGCAGAGAATGATGTATTCTTCTCAATGGAAGGTTGGCGAATGGCCGGATTCTGTTACGAAATGGACAAGCAATACGATCAAGCCATTGAAACGTTAGGATGGGCCTTGGATGCAGGAGAAAAACTACCGGAAGAAGAAAGAGGACGCTCCACCCTGCCTTATGTAGGAGATTCTTTGCTGCGGGCGCTCAAGGCAGCAAAAAAAGCAAGAGGGTTGCTCGGTTCAAAAAAAGATTTGCCGGACGAAGAAGAAATAGATCGGCGAATGACAGAGCTGCTTGGGGATGAGTGGCAATCGAGCGTTGTACGTGATGCAGAGGGAGGAACCTCACCGCAATGATGCCGCCGTCAAAACAGATGGACCCGGTATTGGGGGTGGATATACATATTATTCAGCCGCCGGGTCCTGTACCTCCAATTCCCATACCTCATCCTTTTATCGGTATGGTTTTAGATCCTATGGAGTTTGCTCCAATTATCGGAGCTACTGTTATAGTTCACGGTATGCCTGCTGCTATTGCGGGTGTAGAGTGCAAGTGTATTCCTCCTCATATTCCATTGGGCGGAGCCTTTGTTCCTCCTGCTCCTCCTCCAGCGAGCGAGGGAGAGCTTTTTATGGGCAGCTCAACGGTTTCTTTTGACGGAGATGCGGCCAGTTACATGGGTCTGATGGCTATAACCTGTCAATCGGTTGGGGTTCCTGCTCCTCCTCGGCCCAATCCCAAGAAGAAGAAAACGCCTGACGGCAAGCTTATGCTGCCCACTTCTGTGGTGCTTCCGATACCGGGCGGACCTCCTGTGCTTATCGGCGGCGCTCCTACTATATTTACCATGGCCTTTGCTATGAAGATCGGTCTTGCGGCTTTGGGCAAGATGTTTAAGAAGTTTGCAGGTTCTAACTTGGCCAAAAAGCTTAAGGACAAGTTTAAAAAAGCTCGGCAGAAAATGTTTAAGAACATGAAGCCGGGGTTTTTAAAGTGCAAAATTTTAAAAGCCGAACCCGTGAACAGCATAACGGGCGAGGTGGTAGTTGAGCAGTCGGATTTTAACCTTGAGGGCCGAATACCCTTTGAGTGGAATCGCACGTGGGGGTCTCACAGTGAATATCGCGGAGCATTGGGAAACGGCTGGCAAAGTCCGGCGGATATTCGACTTGAAATAGACTCTGACGGACAGGTGCTGTTTTTTGACGGCGGTCCCGGAGCTACAGTATTTCCCGATATACCTTTGGACCCGCATCCTCCTTGGGGCAAAGCGCCTAAGGATCCTGTTAACAATGTTGTAACCGAGCTTCAAGACGGGGCTCGGTTGATGTTGGAGCGCGGCGTGTTTTCGGTGCACACCAAGGACGGTGGCATTTTTGAATTTGAGGCGCTTAAGGAAAAAATAAGACGTCATCGTCCTGTTCACACTGTACTTAGGATTTCAAAAATAGCAGACACGTACGATAACAATTGGCGGTTCGAAAGAGATGAACTCGGGGAACTTTATAGAATAACAGAGAGCGCCGGACGAGCAATCGTTGTGCAGTCCGTAAAGGGTCTCATCAGAAAGCTGTCGTTTTATCATCCGGAGGAGCCGAGCAGTGTTCGTCCTCTGCTGAGTTTTGAATATGACGCAAAAAACAATCTTGTCGGGGTTTACGATGCTTTAAATGCTCCGTATCGTTTTTTCTATAAAAACGACAAACTTGTTCAGCATACAGACCGCAACGGGCTTTCGTTTTATTATGCTTATGACAGCGACCAAAAGAACGCCAAGTGCATTCACGCTTGGGGAGACGGAGGTCTATATGATTACCACTTTGAGTTTCAAGCGAATCATACAGATTATACCGATTCTTTGGGAAATAAGAAATCCCTGTATTACAACGAAAACAATCTGCCGTTCATAGAATCCGACGCGCTCGGCATTGTCTCAAAGTACGAATACGACGATGCGGGTCGTACCACGGCGGTAATCGACGGAAACGGCAATCGTACGGAATATGCATATGATGACAGCGGAAACCTGACCAAGCTGACCCGTGCGGACGGCACCGCTCTTTCGATAGACTATGATCAAAACAGTAATCCCGTTTGTGTTACAGACCCGAACGGCAACAAGTGGCGCCAGAAATGGAACGACCGATACCGTCTGATTTCACAAACAGCGCCTCTCGGAGGTAAGACCGAATATCGCTATGACGGATTCGGCCAACTGGAAAGAGTAATAGACCCCAGACATTTTGTGTCGCAGGCAAAAACGGATGGGTACGGAAATCTAAAGGCGTTTGCGGATCCGTTGGGCAACGTGTCGCGCTTTGAGGCCGATGCATTTGGGAACATTACAAAAGAAACAAGTGCCGGCGGCAGAACTACGAAATACGATTACGACGCCAAATCAAGACTGGTAAAGATAGTGAATCCGTCGGGAACCGAGGTGGAGTGCGCCTACGATGCCGAAGACAATCTAATTCGATACAAGGACGAAGCGGGCCATGTAACGCAACTGTTTTACAAAGGATTGGGAGAGGTTTCGAGAAGAATCAACGCAGACGGCACGGAGACAAGATACGAAAGAGATACCGAGGAGCAGCTCGTCGCTGTAATCAACGAGCGGGGTCAGAAATACGAGCTGAGAAGAGATCTCAGAGGGCAAATTGTCGAAGAGGTTGACTACTGGGGAAAATCCAGAATTTACACCTACGACAAAGGGGGCAACCTCAAGAAGGTAAAAGACCCCTTGGGGCGGGTTACCGCGTTTGAAACGGACAAAATAGGAAGACCGAAATCAAAGACACTTTTTGACGGAAAAAAAGAGACCTTTGAGTACGACGCAAACGGCAACTTAATATCACACGAAAATGAGCATCTAAACTGCAACCGCAAGTATGATGCAGAAAACCGACTTGTAGAAGAGCTTCAGGGCGCGTTTAAAGTCGAAAGCGAATATGATGAGGTAGGCAATCGTACAAGAAGAGTCTCATCCAACGGCAATGACATAGCATACAGCTATGACGGCAACAACCAAGTAAGTTGCGTGCAGATAAACGACGAGCAGCCGTTTCAAATAAAGAGAGACAAAGACGGATATGCGTCAGAGGAAACCCTCGCGGGTCATTTCAAACGAGAATACGAATACGACGCAGACGGTCTGCTGACCAGGCAAAAGATAGGCACGGCCCATTTTGGACTTCAAGAAAGAAGATACGAATACGACCCGCTGGGCAATCTCACGGCAAAGATAGATTCGAACAAGGGAAAAACCTCGTTCACCTACGACCCCATGGGGCGTGTGATCAAAAGCATTAACCCCATATTTCACGTAGAAGAATTTCTCTACGACGAAGCCGGAGACCTGCTGAAGTCCGAGCATCAATTTGCAGACGACACCGGACTGAGAAAATCGGTTTACCACGACACGGTATACTACTTCGACGCAGCCGGCAATTTGGTAGAGCGAGTAGGAAAAGAAAAGCACCTCAAGCTGGAATGGGACGGAACAGACCGTCTTGTAAAAGCAGAAAACGAAGCGGGAGAAATTACAGAGTTCGGCTACGACGCACAAGGCAGAAGGCGTTTCAAGCAGACCGACACAAAAACCGTACAATTCCAATGGGACGGCGAACAACTGCTGTCCGACAACATAAATCAAAGAGGAGCCCGAGAATACGTCTACTACCCGGGAACCTTCGAGCCCCTGGCCCTGATAAACAAAGACCAAAAGGTCTACTACTATCAAAACGACGCCGTAGGCCTGCCGCAAGAGCTGGTGCACTCAAGCGGAACAACAGCCTGGTCGGCACAATACGAAGCCTTCGGCAAAGCAGAAATAGACGAAAAGTCATACATAGACAATCCCCTGCGCTTCCAAGGCCAATACAACGACGAAGAACTAGGGTTATACTACAACAGATTTAGATACTACGACCCGGAAATCTGCGCGTTTATAAGCCAGGATCCGTTGGGGCTTGCAGCCGGAGTAAATATATATCAATATGCCCCCAACAGTTGGGGCTGGATTGATCCGTTTGGACTAACTTGCTATAGTCGTCCAAAAGGGTTTAGAAAAGGTGTTCGCGACAAGGTATGGGACAGTGCAATTGAATCTTCAACCGGACGGGTAAGAGATCCTAAGACGGGACGGTTTATGAGTAAGAAAAAGCCCTGGGAAATGGGACATAAACCGGGATATGAATTCCGAAAGCATAAAAAAAGTGCACGATCAAGAGGTGTTTCGAGAAAGAAATTTCTGGATGAACATAATGATCCATCCCACTATAGACCTGAATTGCCCAGCTCTAATCATAGTCACGCCGCCGAGGATCTTACAGATACATATTTAGGGCCCTAATTTGATGGAGTATATATGTCTGATGTAATCGCAAAAGATAAACAAATCGCAAAAATGGTAGCCGGGATTTTTAATGGAAAGAATTCTGTCCATCGGTATCGTGACAGAGATGAGCAAAATCATATAGATATTCTCTCCAGTCTAAATTCTCCAGAAGAGGGAATAACCTCTTATTCAACAATTGGGTTATCATCTTATCCATTGATAAAAGACGATAAAGAGTATCCTACTCGTGTTGAATTTGTCGGTACTGCATCTAATGATTTTTCCTTATTTGCAAATGCGTTGGCTACTGCTGCATTCAACATATCTGTATCGAGGTTTTTTTGTTACCCCGGTGCAATTTTCACTGATGTTCTATCAGTGCACAAAGTATCTAAAACCATGTGCAGTTTTTTATTGACCCCTCCATTCTTATGGGAAGGATCGCTTGAAACAATTGTAATTGACGGATTGTCTATAGCCTGGTTGATGGCTATTCCAATTTCTATATCAGAAGAGCGATACGCTGCTGAATATGGCTCTGATGCGCTTGAAGATATTTTGGAAGAAAAGGAAATAGATATTTTTGATTTGAATAGACCATCCGTTGTTTAGTTGTTAACGTCCGAA
>CAYWLQ010000029.1:0-39288 GCA_964458775.1 uncultured Myxococcales bacterium
AACCGGCTGATTGGAACCGAGTAATAAATCCCGGACAAAAAATTGTTTCACCGGGGTTTTGCGCAAACAAATTTTTCGGAGGCACAGCCGAAGTAACCTTTGCAAGAGGCAGCTATTGAAGGGTTGCGTTTTTCATATCGATTATCAAAAAACGAAAATAGTGTTTTCCTCAAGTATTTGCTCAATTAGGTTCGGCCAATGCCTGGTCTTTGCATTTTCAAAGGCATTTTGGGTTAGGGTTTCTCTTAGCTTCGAATTGTTTTTTAGTTCCAGTATCAGAGCGGTTAAGGCTGAGATATCTCTTTCTTTAAATAGAAGGCCGTTTTTTTTGTGCGTTATAAACTCGCTTACCGATCCTGTATCTGATGCTATTACTGGAATATTTGCTGCTGCGGCTTCAATAATTACTAGGGGCATTCCCTCTGTTCGTTTGCTTTTGGTTGTTATCGAGGGCAATACCAAAACGTCACAGGCTTTAAACAGATCTGCTCTTGTTTCTGCGTTTACGGCTCCTAAAAATTCGGCTGAGACATTTTTATTTTTTGCTCTCAGCTCCAAGGACTGTCGCTCCGGGCCCTCTCCGGCAACGACTATTTCGCATTCATCTAAGCATTCTAGGGCATCTATTAGAATATCTGCTCCTTTTATGGGAACCAATCTTCCCAAAAAGAGCACTGTAAATTTTTTAAAGCCGAAAAAATGTCTTAGTTCTTCTCTTGATTTGTTTGTTATCAGCTCATTTTGATCAATGCCCATGGGGGTTATACAGGTTTTTGAAAGAATTTTTTCTGCCGCTTTGGGCCCTATTATGTTGAAATATTTGTTTCTTAAATTTTCAGAAATAAAACCTACGGACGAAGCTGATTTGCCTACCGCCAAAGCCAGAGGGCGCAGCATTGGAGAGGACAGCAGGTGCACGTCTCCCGAATGAGCCACAGCCAGGTGGGGTATCGGTGAACCTACAGCTTTTTTTTTCAAAGCAATTCTTAGAGCTGCCGCGGTAACGAAGGCTGACGGCGCAAGCCAATGACTGATAACCGCATCCCAATTTTTTGCTGCATAAGCGGTTTTTAAAACCAATTGAAGCACGGCAGGGGGAATTAGCAATGCGTTAAACGGGTTCTGTCTTAGATTATCGGGAACGCCGCTGCCGAAAAACAAAGTTTCTCTTGACCTCGGATAGGCGTACCTTGTTTTGATAACCCTTATTCCTTTAAGCCAGGGTTCACCCGGTTCCCAATCTGTTTCTTCTGACGGTTCGGGAACCACAACATCGATACTGATACCTCTATCTCTAAAGGCTCTCGCCATGCCGAAAACAAAGCTGCCGGCTGTATCTCCCTTAAATTTGGGAAAAGAAGTTGTAACAAAGCCGATATGACGCGGAGCGTCCATTATACATCAAGGTTATTGATTGGCTCTGTATTTAAAGAATTGCTGAGACGTCGAGACGACAAGCGCTCATTCTTGATTCGATAAACAAAAGAACGCAAGAGCACCATGGGAACACGGACAAACGCGGTATAGGCTGAAATGCCCGATACTTCCTGTCCGTAAATCGGTCTTACCGGTACATCCGTTACTCTTGCCGAAACGGTGTGAAGCTTGGCCAGCATATCGTTGGGAAAACCGTAACGCGGGTAAAGCGTATCTAAATTAAATTTTAGCAGTACCTCTGCGCTAACCGCCGTATAACCGCATTGCGAGTCTCTTACACTTCGGTAGCCGGACGTAATCCTTGTGAGAATTGAAAGCACATGATTTCCGAAAAATCTCATAAAGGGCATTGCCTTTGAAACTCCCGGCCAGGAAAGCCTGTCACCCTTTGCATAGTCGGCTTCTTGACGAAGTACCGGCATTAACAAAAACGGTAAATCCTCGGGATCCATTTGAGCGTCTCCGGCCATAACGACAATAACATCCGCCGATTTATGAAGCGCGGCTTTATATCCCGTTACAATGGCAGCCCCTACCCCTCCGTTTTTCTCACGTCGTATACAGGTAATACCTAAGTTTGCCTGTAACTCTTCCAGTACACCTGCGGTATTGTCAGTGCTTGCATCGTCAACCACAATAATATCATCGACAAAATCCGGAATTGAAGACACGGCAGCAGCGATTAGTTTTGATTCGTTATAAGCAGGAACAACAACAGCGATTTTTTTTTCAGCAAACATTTTGGCTGTATATCACAATGGTGACTGATCAAAATAGATTGCAAAATACTTTTTCTGTAAATTTTTTACACGCCGAAACCAGATCTTTGCCGTGACGGTGAAGATCGCCTCCGATTAGGAGAACTGCGTCCTTGCCGTAGAACTGCATTAACGCCGGTGCTCTATCAACCGTCATACCGCCGGCCGGTGCCGGAAAAGCCTGTGCAAAATTGACATCTTCGGTTAAAAGACATGTCGCAATATCTTTGCAGTCCTCTTCGGTTACCGCAAATCTTCCTCCGTAGCTTGGAAAAATAGCGATATCGGCTCCGGCTGCTCGGTTTATTTTGCCGAAAAGAACTCCCTGAGAAGTACCGCTTTGCGATGATATTGCCAAAGGCCCCAAAAATGCCGGATGACTGAGTATCGGCAGCGACAGCTCATCATTATTTCTCAAGGCTCTCATTGCGTCAAAGCCGGTCAGGCCGGGCGCAAGCATTATGCCGTGAGCTCCGTTTTCTTTTGCAAATATCGCATTTGAAACAATTCGATCAAAAGGACCGGTAATATTGGGAACGTACATACATTTTTTTGAGAAACGCTCATTTGCTTCGTTAACAGCCTCGGAACATCGCCTTACCCTGTCTTCAAATCTGTTAAAAGGCTGATCAACGAGGCCGTGGTCGTCTTTGATTATGTCGATGCCGCCTTCGGTGTATTGACGTGCATAATCAGCAAGGATTGTGTTGGACAAGCCCATAGGCTTTAAAGCGGTTGCCAAAAGAGGCCTGTCATTTACGCCGACATAGTTCCTTATTCCCTGCACACCGAATTTAGGACCTTTAAGATAAGTTTTCATAGAATCGGGTAAGGTAAAATCCGTAAGCTTAATTTTGGGCTTGAGACCTGTGTTGCCGAACAGAACATTTAAAAATTGCACAAAATCCCCTCCGACAGTATCCGCAGCATAGGCAATTTTTGCATCAAAACATCCGGTTGTATAGGTGTTTACCGAAAGCACTTTGCCGACTATGTTTTGTAAAATATTCTCATCAGTTATGAGATCTATTGGAAATTCAACTGTCTGTTCGACACAGATATCTTTTGCTATTTTTTTCGCTTCATCCAAAGAGTCGGTTGAGATTCTATAAGTTGCAGTGAACGTATCTTTGAACAACACCTGATTTGCGATCATGTTAAGGTTCCTCGTTTTTAGAAAAAGCTGTTTATTGAAAAGCGTAAAGCCTTCTTATTCTTCTATAAGTTTTTGTGAAAGCGCACAGGCAGAGGCCATTATTTGCTTAAGGGGAACACCTGACTTCTCGGCCAAAAGACGGCAATCTTCGAATTCGGGTGCAACATTGACAGCGCCGAGTCCTCTGCCTATTTTTACTCTTACCTCACCGTAGGGGGTTTTTACGGTTTTCATTTCACGAGACATCTCTATTCGTCCGACAGAATAATATCTAAGACCGATGGTAGAGGATTCGGTGAACAGGATTCCGGCCAGCCGTTCAAGTTCGGATATAGGGCAGAGAATAGATATCTTGAGTGCAGGTCGATCTTTTTTCATTTGAATGTTCTCAAGCCAAACATCGAGAGCACCGGCCTCCAAAAGCTTTGTTTTTACATGGGCGGCCAGCTCTGCTGTCATGTCGTCTATATTTGACTCAATAACTATTGTTTCTTTTTCGCTGCGGCAAACTGATTCGTCAGGTACCCCCAGCACCGCACGAAGAAGACCGGGTCTGGTTTCGTGAGTTCTGGTGCCGGCACCGAATCCTGTTTTTTCTATTATCAACGAAGGATAAGGTCCGAAAGTCTCAACCGAGGCTTTGAGCACAGCCGCTCCGGTCGGCGTTGTCAGCTCAGTCTTAATTTCTGTTCCCTCAACCGGAACACCTTTTAGAATAAACAAAGTCGCAGGAGCCGGAACAGGAAGCGTACCATGAGCGGTCTTAATAAAACCGCTTCCGAGCGGCACAACCGAGGCATTTATTTGAACATTTAAGAATTCAAAAGCAGCTGCAATGCCGACAATATCTATAATCGAATCAACGGCCCCGACCTCGTGAAAGTGAACATGGTCCACTGTAGAGCCGTGCACTCTAGCCTCGGCCTCGGCCAATATTTCGAATATTCGAATAGCTCTAACTTTTATTCCGGCATTCAAAGTTGATTCGGATATCATTTCGCGAATGTCCGAAAAATGTCGATGCGGTTGGTGATGCTCGTCAACATCTACGATAAATCTTGTAGCCTCGATAGAAGCTCGTTTGGTTTTCTCAACTTTTATGGAATAGCCGTGTAAGGGCAGCTTCTTTACCGCATCTTCGATTATCTTAAGAGGTACTCCCAAATCGAGCAGAGCAGCCAGAATCATGTCACCCGCAACGCCGCCGAAACAATCCAAATAAAGTTGTTTTTGTGTGTTCATGGCGATAAGTCTCTTTTCTTTTCACCTATGCGGCTCATAAGTGCCGCCGCATAACCGGCTCCGAAACCGTTGTCTATATTTACCACCGTTACTCCGGCGGCACAGCTGTTTAGCATTCCGAGCAAGGCGGCCAATCCGTTAAAGGAGGCTCCGTAGCCTACGGAAGTTGGTACTGCAATGACCGGACAGGATACAAGACCGCCCACCACCGAAGCCAAAGCTCCTTCCATTCCTGCGATTACCACTATTACAGATGCGGATCTAAGCTCTTCTAAACGGTGAAACAGTCTGTGAATACCGGCCACACCGGCATCATAAATTCGTTTTACTTCTGATCCGGCCATCTCCGCTGTTGTACAGACTTCTTCGGCCGTAGAAATATCCGAAGTTCCGGCTGTAACCACATAAATAGGACCGACTCCCCTAGGAATAATCGGCTCCTGAGTCAATACCAGACATCTTGCGGTATCTCTGTAAGAAAGATCCGGATGAACTGCCAAAATTTTGGGAGCTTTGTCTGAATCGACACGGGTAACAAGAATATTGCCCCCTTGTTTTTTCATTGCCGAAACAATAGCCGATATTTGATCGACATCCTTGAATTCACCCAAAACAACCTCGGGAAAGCCCGTTCTAAGAGCTCTGTGATGATCGATTTTGGCAAAACCGATATCAGCAAAAGGAAGAGTAGAGAGCGAATTCATAGCTTCATCAATGGAGATTTTCCCCTGCTGAAGCTCAAGAAGCAATTGTTTTAGTTTTTCCGGACTCATAAGATCCAAGAACTTATCACGAGACAGGAGAGTTGTTAATGAGAATCCGGCAGGTATTTTTTCTTTCTCAATGGGTGAACATCAGACAAGCAAAACGAATCTGCGTTTCCGCCGCGCCCACGAGGAGCTGACGTTTCGACTGTTGGTGTCTTCCGGACATGACAAAACGTTTCCGACGCGCCCACAAGGGGCTGACCCTTTTCTCTTATCGATCCGCCTTCTCGCTCTAACCGCCGCGCCCACGAGGGACGCGGTCAGGATGAACGACTCCGTCGTTAAGCCCGGTGGGCTTGGGACTGATTTTATCTAATTTGATAATCTTACTGTTATAAACGATGCATCCGCAAACACGCTATCGGTTTTATCTATAGCCGTAATGCTCTACCACATAGTCAATATCCTTATCACCTCTACCGCTTAGGTTTACAAGGATTGACTGTCTCTTGTTCTCTTTGGCCAGCTTAATGGCAAACGCCACTGCGTGTGCGCTTTCCAGAGCGGGAATGATTCCCTCTTTTCGGCTCAATTCGTAAAATGCATCCAGGCATTCTTCATCTGTTGCTGAGACATAGTTAACACGTTTTAAATCGTGCAGCATGCTGTGCTCAGGTCCTACTCCCGGATAATCAAGACCGCTGGCAATTGAATAAACCGGCGCAGGCTCTCCTTTTTCGTCTTGAAGGAGATAGCATTTAAACCCGTGAATTATACCGGGCTTACCGTAGGTTATAGTAGCGGCATGGTCGCCGGGTTTAAACGAGCGGCCTAAAGGCTCAACTCCCCAAATGCGACAATCGGTTTCTTCGAGAAATGCCGAAAACAATCCCATCGCATTGCTGCCGCCTCCTACACAGGCTACTACGTTGTCCGGCAATTCTCCGGTCATCTCATAAAACTGCTCGCGCGCTTCAATACCCACTACTCGCTGAAAATCCCTAACCATCATAGGAAACGGATGAGGACCTACCACCGATCCAATACAATAGATCGCAGTAATCGGATCCTGAACATAAGATTGAAATGCTGAGTCAACAGCCTCCTTAAGAGTTTTAAGCCCGTGAGACACCGGCACCACCTTTGCCCCCAAAACCTTCATCCTTACGACATTGGGATGCTCTTTAACAATATCAACCTCTCCCATATGAATCTCGCATTCGAGACCGAAATAGGCTGCTGCCGTAGCCAAAGCAACTCCGTGTTGACCGGCTCCTGTTTCTGCAATCAGTTTCTTTTTACCCATATATTTGGCAAGTAGAGCCTCTCCCATACAATGATTAAGCTTATGCGCTCCCGTATGATTGAGGTCCTCCCTTTTTAGGTAAATCCGTCCGCCGTGTTCATTGGAGACTGTTTTGGCAAAATACACAGGAGTAGGTCTACCCTGAAAATGCTTTCTAATATTCCTAAGCTCAGAAATAAACTCGTGAGACTTGCTTATGGCGAAATAAGCCTCTGTGATTCTGTCCATTTCTACTTGTAAGCCTTCAGGAATATAACTTCCGCCGTATTCTCCAAAATTGCCCTTTATGTCCGGATTTGCCTTGAAATAGTCGGTCATTTGCATTGTCCTTTGGTAATGCCCGGATAAACCTCTAAAAACCGGGAACAGATAGTCTAATACAGCACTGTTTTATTGCTTTTACAATCGTAAATTTATTGTTGCGGCAAAGTAATATCGTTTTACATAATACAATCAATATGTGTGATCAGGAGGGGGCACTTTGGTTTTGGACTTCGTCTTTTTGTCGGTATTAGACGATTTTGAGTCGCTCAGAGAAGAATTTGAATCGGGCTGCGCGGCAAACGGTGATTCGTCGTCAACGATCTGTCTCTTTCCGTCCTTTCCGACCACACCTTTATCCATGTTTTTATTTTTATTTTCTTCATCCCGTTTGGAGTTTTCCATAGGTTGAAATCCGGGTGTATCATACGGATCGCAATTCGGTTCAAAACCTTCGGCATTAAAAGCAAAGCCCAACTTGCCCTTATCTTTTCCGATTGCTGTCTTTAGCGTTATTTTATGTTTTCCGGCTCTCGACGGACTGCAATAAGAAAGCAAATAGTACTTGTTGCCTTGAGCTTTTATTCTCTCACCCATATCTCGAAAAGCCGAAACTACTTTCTCCTTTTCTGCGATTTGAACGACATTACTGGTACTCAAATAACTCATTTCTTTTTCGTTAACCTCACCGTCCAAACCTATAATGTAGCTATCGATCTTTCCTTTTATAAGAGCTTGCCGTGCCTGTTTAGAAGTTGCTCTGTGAGCACGATCCGTTCCGTCCGTAAAAATTACCAGCGTTCCGAATCTAAGCGGAACATCTGAGGCTTCGGCAGCTATTTTTAGAAGTTCGGTCCCCTTTATTATTGCGCCGTTAAGATTGGTGGACGGATCCTTGGAAACAAACGAACCGAGAGCATCTGTTCGTTTTGATTTATCGCTATCAGAAGATCCGAATTTTGCAATGGGCACAATTTCTTCTCGTCCGTCAAATGCATAAATCGCCACAGGGTTTTCAGAGCCGTGACCGACAAGAAATTCGTTTACGGCATCCTGAATCATAGGAACCTGTCCGGATTCTATGATTGAACCGCTCATATCTAACAAAAGTAATGTATATCTAATGGTAGCAATCTTGGGATTGAGTATTGCCTGCTTGCTTTCAAAAACAGATATCAATTTTTCATCTTCATAAATCTCAAACTGTGCGGCCTTTAACCCTGCAACCGGTTCTTTGTTTCTGTCATCCACAGAAAAGTATACAGCAACATTGCTCGGCTTTTGTACCGATGAATCGACAAGCGTTAACCGAAGTCGATAACAACCGGAACAGAACAACAATACTACTATCCCCAATATCACCCATCTGTTTTCAACCATTAAAAAACTCCTTATCCTAATCCCCAAACATCAGCATTCGCCGACTCAACGGACTTTAAAAGTTCAATAGCCCCCTGCTCTCCTTGTGTAAAAGATTCCTGCGCCTTTTCCAAAGAAAACGGACCTAATGGCAATCTGGCCGGAGATAAGGTAATTACTTCTTTTCCTGACTCTCTTAACAAAGAGACCGCAATGCTATCTCGCTCTTTCCTTTCCTCGTTGGGAATATCTGCAAAAAGCGATGCAAAGCTCGGAATAAATGACAATAAACCCTCTCTTTTTTTCAGTTCACGTTCTCGCGGCGGAAGCAGCGAAATAACTACCGTATCTATGTCATCCGCTTTTATAAAAGGTGCAAGCGGCGTCTTCTCCGCAAAGCCGCCGTCCCAAAAACGCCTTTCTTTTATATAAATCGGTTTAAAAAGATAGGGAATTGCACAGGAAGCATATACCGCCGGAATCAGCTCCCCGGATGAAAAATATTTCATTCTTCCCACATCTATATCATAGGCACCGACAGTAAGCGGAATTCTGCAAGATTCGAAGTTCTTTACGGGAAGAACCCGTTCCAGTTCTTTTTGAAATTTATTTCCTCCCAAAATACCTGCACCCCTACGGTCAAGAGGCCATTCAAGATCCCAGAAATCTTTTCTTCCTATAGATGTCAATACATCTCTTATTTCAGAAGGAGAAAGCCCTGCTGCGTACATAGCCGCCGTCAAAGCACCTGCGCTGTTACCGGAAATTCGCGCTGGATAAATACCTGCATCCGTCAAAGCCTTAAGCACACCTGCCTGATGATAAAATCCGAAAAATCCTGCCGACATCGCCAGGGCTATTCGTTTATTTTCTAAGCGTTCTAAAATCGTTTGATTTTCCATGACGACAGAATACTCCGAACAACAAAGCTTTGTCGATCAGGAATGTAAAACAAAGTTTTAGCAAAGTTTTTTCATTTAAGGAACATAGGCCAACGCTCTTATGTTGCTGATACAAAAATTAAATTTAGTATTTCCTTGAGATGAGGGAATATAGAACATAAAATCTTTTATATCATTGATATTTAGCGGTTGGGATCCCGGCAGGTAATGAATCGCTGCTTCTTCTATACGAACTGTATAGTTACCCGGCCCCGTAATTAATTTATAAGTGCCGTCCTCTCTATTCTGCTCTCCAAATTGAGCCCTAAGTTCTTTTGAAGGCAGCGTGCCGGTAATAGTAAAAGCCACTCCGGCAAATCTATTGACAAGAGACTTAGAATTCGGACAGCTGGCCAAGGAATATATTGTCCATCCAAGTGACGTACAAAGATGAAAACCGGATTTTGCGCCGTAATAGGTAGTGAAGTCTAGGTTGGGAGGGTAAAAAACTTCTCCGTTCATACATACAACACCGTTGCCTCGATAATTATGAGAAATAACAGCTGAGGGGTCTTTGTAAGTATTCCACGGTCCGTTAATAGCAAGACCGTTGTCCTGAGAAAGAATCCATAGTTCTCCGTTCATGTTCAATATTTGTTCTGAAAAGGGCAACGGATACTCCTCAACCGGGCGTAATTCTGAATCGGTATCATCATCATTTTCGGAACTAGTGTCGATATCTGTATTAATATCAGCATCAGTATCAGTGTCATTGTCAACATCAGTATCACTATCAGTGTCGGAATCAGTATCACTATCAGTGTCGGTATCAGTATCACTATCAGTGTCGGTATCAGTGTCGGTATCAGTGTCGGTATCAGTATCAGTATCAGTGTCGGTATCGGTATCTGTGTCGATATCACTATCAACGTCAGTGTCTGAAGTTGTTTCGATTTCGTCTGTATTGACCGAATCCGTATCAGAGAAGCCTTCTGTTTCAGGGGGGAGACCGATGCCGATTACCTCAATTACGCTACAAGAAATCAACAATAAGGTTGCAGACAAACATATAGGGAGCGTAGCTTTCATAATCCCATTATACATAAACCGGCAATTATATAGTAGTAGGAGAACAGCTTTAGATAACAAATTATAGCAGATTAAAAACAAGCCTAAGTGCGCCGCCGAATAACAGTTTGCTATATTCAGCCTTGTCTTCAATATTAACAATCACAAACTCCGGCATAAAATCTCCGACATGAATAATTGTCTCAAGCGCAGAGCGGTTACCCAACCAAACCGATAACCCCGCTGAGAAAACAGGAGAAAACACTGCCAATCTGTTATCCATGGATATATACGGTTTTATTGCGTTTGATTTAATTCTTGAAAAATGGGCTTCTGCGCTGAGTTCAACCCATAATGAGCTTCTTTTATAAGGAGGAGATAAATTTAGTCGTAGTCCAGCACCGAAACTGCTGTTCCGCATTTCAACAATTCCATATTCTGTTGTTTTACTGATAGGTGCTGTCGGCAAGAAACCTCCAATCGTAACAGCTATCCTGTCGGTTACTCTAATTCCTCCTTTTGCCGACAACTGCCATTCGGGCGGAAAATCTCCAAATCCGTAATTGACCGCCGGTCCCAGCGCTAAAAACAAACGCCTCAAATCAGCTTTGAATTGTGTATTTGTACTGTTTTCATCGTTGTTTCTGATAGACCCGATCGAACCCCTGACACGCCTTGTACGAACTCGTCGGTCTTCATCAACCTTTGGTGCTTCATTTTGTAATTCAACGTTACTTTCTGATGCTTTGGGACTATTTATTATCATAAGGCCTGCACGAAGAGCCTCAACGGATTTAAGTATCATTGAAGCTTCTGACATGTTCTCACCTCTTGATTTTACAGTTGTAACAACAAGACGTGTATCCCCACTTTCGGGGTCCACAGTCCAAACATCAACCTGTTTTTCCAAAGACGTTGCGTTTATTAGAGCAGATGCGTTGTGGTTTTTAAGAAGTACTCGAATCTGGTCCGTCCATAAAGCCTGGTCTGGGTGGTCAATCAAGATTGGAACATATCCCAAAGCTGACAATTCGGCAGTTAAAAGCACACTGGTTTCATTTTGACCAAAATGCAGAACAACTACACGGTACTTGGACATATCGCTTTCGCCAAAAGCGTATTTTATTGACATAGATAATAAGAACAACTGCAACAGCAGTTTATATGCATACATCAACTATCTATTATGCTGCTATAAGTCCGTTTTAGCCAAGATTTGTTTTGCTAATCTTGAATGAGGACCGTTTTTATACATTTTTAGATACTGTTCGGCACTTCTTGTTGCACCTTGTCTATCACCTGCTCTGTCCAAAGATTCCATAAGTCTTCCGTATGCTTCTCTAGCAACGGCACCGCCTGTGTCATCATTAATGCACTGGCGGAACCATGCTGCTGCATTCTGATAGTTAGCATACGATTCAAACTCTATGCGTCCCATTGCAAAAGCAGCCCTTTGCGATTCCGAAGTCTTAGGAAATCTAACACGAACAGCTTTATATACCTGCATAGAACGGACGTTTTTTCCGGACAATCGTGCCGCATCTCCCAAAAGCATTAAATCGGACAAAGATGATGACGAAACAATAGTCTTTAACCCAAATTTTTCTGCTTCTTCAACGGCTTTAGACCATTCTCCTCTGGCAGCAATAGACTTCCACAAGTCCTTGCCGGAAGTATCTTGAACACGACCGGTTTTTTTTGCGGAATCCAAAATCCTCGAATTCATGATTTGATCATTGCCTGAAAGAATTGCTGTTTCAATTGCCGATCCTGTCTCATCTTGAACATCGGCGGTATTGTCAGATATTTTTGATTCCTCTTGGGCAATGTACTGAGCACCAAAAGAATCATCTGAATCCGGATTATCGCTGGATACGATACGTTCATAAGTGTCAGCCTTAAAAACTTCTACTACTCTTTCCAAAAGCGAAACATGAAGACTTTCTGTTTTTGAAAGAGCTTTGCCGGTTGTTAACATAGGACCTTCCACAATTATTGATCCTTCGTCCACATTTACCAAAAACATCTTTCGATCAGGAATCCACTGTGCAGAGAACTTGGTACCTGTAACATTTATTTTGTACGGTCCGGCATCTAAGCGCCATTTTGTTTTAGAACGATGAATAACCGAAACAGCTACTTTTCCTCTTTCCAAGAGAAGATGTGCCCCGTTTTCGTCTAGGTTTTGAAGACGAACCTCTGAATCTTTTTCGAGTTTCATTTCAGAACCGTCTGAAAAAGACAAAAGAAGATCATTGTCAGCAGGAGAAGAAACCCAAGAACCTCCGGCTAGCACACGCCCGTCATCTGCAATTTTTACATATATAGAATTGGAAGAAATAAATAACAATAAAACTGCCGCTGCTGCTGCAAGTCCCCCTGCCAATACTCCCCAATAAACAACACGTGATTTTACAGGAACAGAAGAATCAACAAAGGTATTCTCCAGCATTGCACGTGCCTCATCAATATACCCCTTGGACTCAGCTATTTCGTCCAATTCCTTCATCAATAACGTGTCAATATCATTTGTATTCATGACCTCACCTGCCATCGTTGACCGCGAGCGACCCATTCTGAAAGCAAGGGATGCTTCTCTGCCATCGGAACAAAAAGCCCTTCCGCTCGCACCAGTCTACGTTTAACCGTCGCCATAGATACCTTGCAAACCTCGGCCGTCTCTCTTAGCCCCATTCCCTGTAAAAAGCGAAGGGAAAAAACTATTCTTTCGTCCGTCGGCATTTCCTCTAAAATATCATATAGCGCCCGCAATGCCTCTCGACTCTCAGTATTGCTTTCTGTTGTTCCAAGTTCATGCATTGCATTCGGCTCATATAAATTTATTATTTTCTGTTTCTTGCGCTTTCTAATAAGCCCTCTTGCGGTAAAAACAGCTATCATCGACATCCATGCTTTTAAACAGGAGCCGTCCCTTACCGAATTAATACTTTTAAAAGCCTGCAAGTACGTCTCATTTATTAATTCCGGAATCGCATCATCAATTCCGATTATCCTAACAAGTACCCGCTGAACATGATTTGAGTACCTATCAAATAAGGCTCGCTTTGCATTTGGATTTCCTTTTTTGATAGCTGCAAGCAAAGACTCATCATCTCCTTCAAACCCAATGAAATGCAGACTTGCCACTTCACTGGTCTTTGAGGACGCTTTCTTCGCCGTTTTTAAAAACTTAATACTCATCCTGTTACAGCAAAATCCATATTGTCCGTTCCCTCTGCAATAAAGTGTGCAGGGCATTTCTTTTTGGGTCACTTATACCAAGCTGTTTTCCCTTTTTGAGGCGAAAACCGGCTGCACCGACTATTAATAATGGAGCATTTTCTGAGAAAGGCTAGTTAGTATCCCTCTCAGAAATCCTGACCGGAACAAATCAGTCTGCCAAATTCAGTTTTGATTCGGCGTTTGGTGCTGTATCTGCTCACGGGTTCTATGGATGAAATGGATACAATTACAAGAAGGAACCCCTACGGTCGTGGAAACAGGGCTCTCCATTCCCTATGCAGGCGACCCGATTGCCATCGAGACATCATTTCAGATTACAACACCGTGACGCTGCTTTTTCATTTTGCCGTTTGATTGTTTGTTAACTAATTATTGGCAAAATACATCAAGATCGTAATAGATACCAATGCGGCAAAGGTTCCGACACCTACAATAGCAGGCAGGTTTCTTTGGATCCAAGTTTTATTCTCATTTTGTGATGATGAGTTTATCGTATTCTCGGTTTTGTTTTTTTCTATGTTTTGATTCATTTGATCTCCCATACTTTCAGCATTAGAAACTACGCCGACATTGTTAATGTTTTGATAAAACATTGACATATCAGACAGTTTTATTAAATCGTTTCGGACTGTTTAGTTAATTGTATTAGATAGTAATTTTGGGAGGTCGTTCAAATCTAAAATAGCATCCAAGATCTTTTTTGTGTGTATAAAAAAAACGACTGATTTTCTGTTCCAAGTTGCTCGGCAAAAATATTATTGAGTGTTCAGCCATATCTGTGGTCAATGAAACGGATGTATCAATGCCTTTTGACGGAGCAAGAGGCATGTCCGTTATATCTAAAGATGACATAGAAGGTCCGTCACTGAATACAAACGTCTTTTCAACTGAGGAAAAGGACATTCTTGCAAACATTATTATCGAAAGAGCAAGCGACAAACAAAAAAACCAATTCTTTCCCTTTTTATTAAGGTTATTTCGGCTGTGTTCCTGTGTTTGCAAATATCTTTTCATAACAGTCAAAAAAAATATAACACATTTTCAGTACTAAGTCATGTATTGACAACAAAATACGGGGACAGTGTTAGTGATAGATTCATGAGAATTAGCCGGCCAATGTTAATTTTGAATTTACAAAGGGTGACTGATACTTTGTATAACGTTATGAGGAGACCTATGCATCCGGGTTTAATGAGTACTTCTGAGATAAATACTAATTATAATATCACTACATCCTGAGGACGGCAGGCAATTTCCACTTCTACTATACTAACTTCTCCGCCTTTGAGTCTTTCGCAAGAAGCTTCACACAAATCAAAGGCAGTCCTCTCATCATTAGACCAACTCCAGCCGAGACCCTTATCACAGCCGTCGTCACGCGGAACTGCTTTACCGTCAAAGAGAACATTCACAAGATCCAGATTAACCTTTTCTTCATCGTTCTCTCCGATTTCAAAAGAGCAACCCACTGCTACTCTTTTCGCAATTGTATCTAATGTCTCGTTTAGTTCGGTTCCGTTAGAAGCATTTAGATAGGTATCAAACTCTGTTCCGCCGTTTTGAGCGATTGAATTTAATTGATCCGGATAGGTTCCTTCGCCAAAACCGATAGCAATAGTTTTAATCTGTTGCTCATCTAGAAGCTGACCTGTCATATCACCGAGCTGCTGATTTGAAGCCCCTCTGTTTTGATTAAACACACCGTTAGAACCGCATGTATCCCTTCCGTCAGATACAATCACCATATAACTGGTAGATACATTATTCAAAAATGTCGGAGCATAATCATCATTAAGAAAATTTTTCATTTCCAGGTACAAAGGAGTAGCTCCGCCCGGCTCGTGGGCTGACATGACAGACATTATTCTACTTGCATTGTTCATAGCTACATCTTCAAGGGATATGTCGCCTACCGAACACAATGTGGAATTATTTGTTCCAATACCGATTCCAAATAAATCCAGTCCGAATTCGATTTGATCTTGATAAGAAGTTACCATTGATTCTACAGCGCTTACCGCCTGATTCCATTTGTTTGAATCATTCATAGATAATGATCTATCTACTACCAACATTACCCTTACCGGAATTCTCTCTATTTCAAGAGAAAACTCCGCACATATTTCCGTAGAATCAGAGTCCTGCAAAACCTCTGAATCCGTATCAATCAGATCACCTCCGTCCGCATCTGCGTCTGTATCCGTATCGGAGTCAGTATCGACGTCGGTATCGGTGTCAGTATCGGCATCTGTGTCTGTATCTGTATCTGTATCTGTATCCGAATCCGTGTCTGCATCAGTATCAACATCGGTATCCGTATCTATATCTGTATCTGTATCGGAGTCCGTATCGACATCGGTGTCGGCATCCGTATCAGTATCTGTATCAGCATCGGTATCGGTATCTGTATCCGAATCCGTGTCTGCATCAGTATCGACATCGGTATCGCCATCAGAGTTTCCCGTCTCGGTATCCTCTTGTTTGTCACCGTCTCCCGATTTGCTACAAGAAACAACAGCCGTCAAAAACAAAACCATTACAACAATCTTTACGGGATTCATGAATGCATCCTCTCCATTTTCAATATGCAACCGCAATCTTTTCAGTGAAGTCGAATCCGCCCATCAGACTCCTACTTCATATTATGTCTCCAATTATCTCTTTTCTCAATGTAAGAAAAGCCTTCCCTGTTTTAATACGAATTAAAGAAAACCTAATCTCTGTGCTTTAAAAATAGGTGCTTGCTCTTTGTTTTTCAAAATGCCATGGTTCCGTCACGCTGATTAACTTGAACGGCGGAAGGTGAAAATTATGGATGCTTTTATCTGGAATGTAAATCCGACTATTGCCCACTTGGGGCCTTTTCAACTGAGATACTACGGTATTATTTTCGCATCAATGCTCTATATCGGTTTTGTAATATGGAAAAAGCAGGCATTGCGAGGAGGTTATTCGACAGAAATAGCCGATAAGTACCTAATGTGGGGTGTCGTAGGTGTATTGGCAGGTTCGCGTCTAGGCCATTGTCTTTTCTATGAACCGGAACGCTACCTGTCTGATCCAATATCAATTTTGTATTTTTGGAAAGGAGGGCTCTCAAGCCACGGAGCCACTATCGGAGTAATAGTATCGATAGTTCTGTTTTCCCTAAAAAACAAACTAGGCCTATTTGAAACACTAGACCGAATGACAATGCCTTCGGCAGTAGGAGCCGCCGCCGTAAGACTAGGCAACTTTTTCAATTCAGAAATAGTAGGAAGACCTACCGATGTTCCCTGGGCAGTAAGGTTTCCGCTTCACGATTGTAGATCTCTTGCTCCCTGTGATGCCGCAGTGCCCAGACACCCCTCACAGCTATATGAGTTCTTTTTTGGATTGTTTGTATTGTTAACCCTATACCTGGCAGACCGTTTTGCCGGAAAAGAAAAACGCCCCGTAGGAATGATGACCGGAATTTTTCTAGGTCTATATTTCCTAGGACGTTTCTTGATAGAATTCGTAAAAGAGTATCAAGCAGAATGGGAGGTTGACGCACCCTCCGGATTGACCGCAGGACAATATCTGTCGATTATTCCATGTGCTGCCGGATTGGTAATATTTGCATGGTCATTGATGGCAAAAAAACAAAACAGATCTGTGTTAAAAACATCTTCTTCAGCAGAAACAAAAAAAGAAACAGATTCCAGTGTGTCTGCGCCGAAAAAGAGCAAGCCCGGTAAAAAACGCAGGAAGTAGTTTGCAGGGGGCGGGAGCATGTGCAAGACTTCATGTGACATACATAGGATAGCCGGACTTGACCGAAAAATTTGGACACACGGAAGTATCTGCCTCGTGTGAAGTTTTTACTGAACATATGTAGTGAGCTTAATATGCAAATTGAAGATAACAAAATGCTAGTGAACTACTAATTGTAAACAAATTAGTAATTCGTTAGTATTTAGCTATGAAAATACCTCATTCCCCGCCGTTGCTCGATAATTTAATGAGAGGTCTTTGTGATCCGGAAAAACTATTCGAAATTATGTCGAAAGTTTCGGGGCCGATGGTTGACGGGCGCTATCTGCATTGGGACGAGGTGCGGCATCGCACCCCTCCTTTGGGCTTGACGCACGAGGAATGGTGGATGGGGCTTAGATATACCAGGCGGATGAGCGCCAAGTTTTTACCGCTCAAGGATACGAAAGGGAATTATTTTTCTTTTTCAGTTCCTGACCTTGTGAGTGATCTGTTGCACCAAATCGACCGCGGCGGCGGCACGATTGTCTCCCTTCCCGAACAGGTAACTAGTCCGGAGCAGCGGGATCGTTACGTTGTGAGGTCTCTCATTGAAGAGGCGATTACGTCAAGCCAACTGGAAGGTGCTGTCACAACTCGCGAGGTCGCAAAAAAAATGCTGAGAGAGGATAGGCGCCCCTCCAATCGCAGCGAGCGTATGATTGTAAATAATTTCAAAACAATGGGTCATATTTTAAATTTGAAGGATCAACCGCTCACCAAAGAATTGGTGTTTGATATACATCGAGAGCTTTCAGAGGGTACACTTGATATCCAAGACGGTGCCGGGCGTTTTCGACGAAAGAATGAAGACATCAACGTTTCGGATATTGACGGCACTGTATTTCACAAACCTCCGCCTTCGGATGAATTGGAGTCCCGCATGGAAGCCATGTGTGATTTTGCCAATGGAAAGACAACGGAGGGTTTCTTGCACCCGGTAATCCGGGCAATCATCCTGCATTTCTGGCTTGCATATGATCATCCGTTTGTAGACGGCAATGGGCGAACTGCTCGGGCTCTATTCTATCGACAGATGCTCCATTCGGATTATTGGATGTTTGAGTTCATTTCTATTTCTCAGTTTCTACGAAAAGCGCCGACCCGTTATGCTATGGCTTTCCTACACTCGGAAACGGACGAGAATGATCTGACATACTTTCTCATTCATCAAATTGAAGTCATTAAACGCGCTTTGAAAGAGCTTCACGATTATGTGGCGCGCAAGTCGTCCGAAACCCGGGCCTGCATCTTAGCACTTCAGAGGTTCCCGGAACTCAACCACCGTCAACAGACTGTCATTGCACATGCGATTCGGCATCCGGGTTTCGCGTACACTATCGCCGGTCACGGAAAGAGCCATAAAGTGGTTTATCAGACCGCCAGGACGGATCTTTTACAGCTTGCCGAACTGGGTCTTCTCGATCAAGGCAAGGCCGGTCGCGCGCTCGTCTTTTACTCTCCGAAGGATTTGGAGCTGCGGTTGCAATCGAGATAGGTGTATACGGTTCATAATACCTTGCGGGAACCGCATGTGACCGCTTGGAAACGACATGCGACATGATTGAGAATGTCATATTAAATCGAGGGAAGGTCTTACGGGGAAGCACTACTTAGTTTGTTTTCAGTGCTGTCAGTCTTTCGTGGAGTTCTCTAATTTGTAGGTTTTCCGGGTCTCCGGACCATGCTCTTCCTACTACAACGACACATTTTTCTATCAGTTTTTTCATCCATTGCATTTTAAAAGGAGGGTTCGGCACTTTTTGAAAAACTTCCATTGTATCGGCGGCCCAATCACAGGCCTTCACAGCTCTAACCGATCCTATTTCGTCTGTGTATACTGCAAGGCGCATCCTGCCGAATTCTTCTGTGAGAGATCTTACACATCTTCTTGCAGCTGTCGTTCCGGCGGTAGGAGGTTTCTGTATTAACCTTCGCATTATTTCTAGCGATTGCCTTTGGGAAATATTTGAGTTTGATTTAATTTCGTTGCAAAGTTTCTCCGCAACGGCTTCGTCTTCTGAACGACAGCCGGAGATGCCGCATAACAAACCGAGTGTTAAACACACCGATACACTCATGTTGATTAAGTGTTTTGCTTTGCATTCTATTTGCATCTATTAAACGCAACGGATAGATGGATTGGTAAAGATTAGTTGACGTTTGCCCAGAAACACTTGCTTTCAAGACCTGAACCGCCGCTCCATATTTCAAATCCGGCTTGAATGTTGATTACATATTGGCTTGCCGGAAGACCTCTATTGGCTACTGCATCAGCAAAGAAAGGTTTTAGGTCAACTTTGATAGAGTCAGCACCGCCTTGCAATACATAGGCTATGTATTTGCCTCCTCCCTCACCTGTGCCGCCCGTCCAAACTTGCCACTGACTTCCTTCAATGTTGACGTTGGCTGTAGCTGAACCTGCCGGTTGAATACTTCCCTTTATTCGCGGCCACAGCATGATAAAGTATTCTGCGTGTCCTCCTGAGGGATTGGAGTTTGTCCATATGTCATAGGCAGCGTTAAAGGTTCCCGAAACGCTTGAAGAATTTGTGAAAAATCCTGTGTCAATTTTATTAATTGCACTAACTTGAATGGGGAGACCGCTTCCAGAGGTGGCTAAATTCCCCTTTTTCCCTAAAAAGGCTGCCGGATATGACACAGGCTGAGCCTGACTGCTGTTTGCGGTCTGCTTGGTAATTTTAAAATTTGTTCCGTTCCATTCTATACATTGCGTATCGTTGCCCGAACCAGGCCCCCAAGCATTACCCACAACGTAGTATTGTTTCCCTCCGGCCTGAACCACAACTTCAGGATACTGAATGCAAGAACTGCCGTTAACCTGCATTGCCGGGCAGTCACCGACCGGATCGGTTGTGCCTTGATCCGAGTTGGGAATTAGTTTGGTAACTTTTAAATCGAAATTGCCTGCAACATCTCCGCCGGCCACCTGAATTTGGAGATCAAAGTGCTGTCCGGTAACTTCGCAGTTTACACCCTCCCAAGACGGACACACCACGATGTCAAAGCAAACCTGTCCTTTCCAAATATCTGTAATAGTGCCGAGCGTCATAAAAGGTGAAACTCTACCTTCGTTGTCCAAAAACTGTGTAAAGCCTATTCGAACCTCTGCGCCTCCTGATGATCCTTGAATTTCCATATCAAAGCAGGTCGCTTCTCCTGCATAAGGTTGCTTTACATCATCTAAATCATTGTTCGGATCGGTACCGGTGTCAGTATTAAGACCTAATCCAAGTCCGCATCCCCAATCGGTATCATATGCTTTGGATGCTAAGGTTCTACCGGAAAAACTGCATCCGGTTGGATCGCATTTGGTTGTAGTAGAACTGCAAGAACCTCCCGAATCTCCGTAAACATACCATCCACCCTGGATTTGATACGGATCGTCATTGCGGTTTAAAGGATCACATCCAATCCAAGGACCATGAGTTGCTATGTTAGGGTCAGTAGGACATACCATCTGATCAGCATCAGAATCTGAGTCAGCGTCAGTATCTGCATCAGCGTCAGTATCTGCATCAGCGTCAGCGTCGGCATCCGTATCTGTATCAGCGTCGGCATCCGTATCTGTATCAGCGTCGGCGTCAGTGTCAGCGTCAGCATCGGCGTCAGTGTCAGCGTCAGCATCGGCGTCAGTGTCAGCGTCGGCATCAGCATCAGTGTTCCCTATCGGTTGAGTTCGTTCAACTTCATCAGCGCAGGATGAGAAAGCAGCTGCGATACCGACAAAAGCAGTTAGTGACAAATAATTAAAATAGTTCATACAACACCTCTTTCATAATTGTTTTTCAATTTAATAGTGTCCTTTAATATAATAGTTGTTTGAGTCAATGTTGTTCAAACAACACTTAACAAGTAAGTACAATTAAACAGGAAAATTTGTACAACAAACAGCAACAAATTAAAAAAAACGAAATACATGAAGGACAATAGAACCATGGCTCATACGAAAAAGCAATAATCATACCTTACATATCGTGAAAGCAATAATATACAAATTCAGCAAGTTACAGTATAAGATGAAAACAAGATGTGCCAATTTTCGACACACAGACCGATATTTGATACCTTTAGGGTATTAAATTGCTGCTGAATAATTGGTATAAATTCTATTGCGCACAATGCGACCCTCTGGTAGAAACAGCACCCAATCGGGGCGTGGCGCAGCCTGGTTAGCGCGCTTGACTGGGGGTCAAGAGGTCGGAGGTTCAAATCCTCTCGCCCCGACCAATAAAATCAAAGACTTAAGGGAAACCTTGGGTCTTTTTTTTTGTCTAAAACCATTCCCGTTACTAAAACAGGATTGGATATCACGAAAATCGTGCTAACATGCCGGTCGGATTTTTTTGAGAGGGCTATAATTATGCGAATATTGTCTATTATTATTATCGGATTTGTTATTTGTGCATGCGGCTCCCAAAAAGTTGAGGTTAACGAACCGCCGGCAGATGAAGAAGAGGTTGAAGTTAAATATTCAGCAGAAGATTTTGTTTCCAGAGCATCCCTTGAAAGAGCTGAACTTACAACGGCTGTTGATGAAAAGAGATTTCGCGCTGCCGCTCCTGTAACCACGCAGTTTGATCCCTCAGATAAAATTATTTATCTGGTGGGAAGGCTAAAAAGTGTTCCCACTGATGCAACCATTGAGGTGCACTGGTTCTTGGATAGCGATCCTCGTCCCATGTTGGTGTCGAGCATTCAAGGCTCGGACAGCTTTCAGTTTGTATCGGCATTTAGTTCGGCGGACGGTAGATTTATTGTCGGTACCTATTCTGCAAGGGTGTTGGTAAATGAGCGGGATGTGGGCGGAATATCTTTTGTCATCGGAAATCCGGATACTACATCAAATGCTTTGGTGTCTAATGTTGCTTTCTCCACAGCAGTTACAGGAGATATGAAACCAAAAAAGCCGTCAAAAAAATTCGGTAAGGGCACTCGAAAACTATATGTAACTTTTGACGTAAAAGGTGCTCAACCTGATTCTGAGGCAGATGTTATTTGGTACCGTGGGGTTGAATCATTTCATAGCTCTTCTCTAGCATTGGGACAAAACAGACGTTACGGTGCTCATGTGGAGTCCTCAGGAGGGCTGCCGGACGGCGAATACCGCGTGGAGGTACATGTAGGATCATCAATGGCGGCTGACGAAAAAGTTATTATTGGAGATAAGACCGGAGGCACTCCTTCTGTTGATAGCATTGAATTTGGGTTGGTGTTGAAAGACAATAATATGCCCAAAAAAGCTATGACCGTATTTAAGCGTAATACACCGGTTATTCAATGCGGTTTTAGATTTATCGACTTACCCCCCGGATCGGTGATAGAAGTGCGCTGGATGAAGGTTGAAAGTGACGGCGATGAGCTGTTTTATAAAAATGCTTCTAATTTGAGTACGGGCGGTTCAGGAACCATGGGAGCGCCATGGGAGCCGGGTTATGAATTGGCTCCGGGAACCTATAAGGCTGCAATAGCTGTAAATGATGAAGTCCTTGCTGAGGAGTCTTTTCGAATAGAGTAGTCAAATCCGTCCGCCTTCTTTTGGAAAAAAATTATAATGCTTAGAATTCAAGATATTACTTTTGGTATCGGCGGTCGTACTCTCTTTGAAAATGCTTCGGCTCATATTCCGACCGGACATCGTGTAGGATTGTCAGGGGTTAACGGTTCGGGCAAAACCACTCTGCTTCGACTGATCTTGGGACAGGCTGAATTAGACGGCGGCGAAATTCGTGTGCGTTCCAAAGCCAGAGTGGGAATTGTTTCGCAGGATGCTCCCGGCGGTGAACTGACGCCGCTGGAGGTAACACTGGCGGCTGATGAAGAGTTGACAAGACTAAAAAGAGACGCTTCGATTGAAACTGATCCCACAAAAATTGCTGAAATTCATATTCGACTTGAGGAAATATCGGCTGATTCTGCGGAGTCTAGAGCTGCTGCAATCCTAGCTGGGCTGGGCTTTTCGGAAGAAGATCAACGTCGGCCGCTCAAGCATTTTTCCGGAGGATGGAAGATGAGAGCGGCTTTGTCAGCTGTCCTCTTTTCCGCTCCGGATCTGTTATTGTTGGATGAGCCTACCAATCATTTGGATTTGGAGGCAGCTGAGTGGTTGAAAAACTATCTCAAGAACTATCCTCACACTCTGCTTATGGTCAGTCACGACAGGGATTTTCTGTGTACGACTGTAAATGCTATATTGCATTTGTCCGGCACTAAACTTGAAATGTATACAGGCGGCTATGACGATTTTGTGCGCGTTAGAAACGAAAAGTTGATGCATACAGAGGCATCCAGAGTTAAACAGGAAGCCGCCCGAAAAAAAATGCAGGAGTTTGTCGATAGATTTAGAGCCAAGGCGACGAAAGCCAGGCAAGCCCAGAGCAGACTAAAAATGTTGGAACGTATGACTCCAATCGCAAGTCTTGCTACAGAAAAGAAAATTAGATTTCATTTTCCTGATCCTGCTCCGGCAAGCTCACCTCTTATTAGATTGGATGACGTAGCGGTCGGTTATGTCGAAGGCTTACCAATATTAAGGAACCTTCATTTTAGCGTTTTTACAGACGATAGAATTGCCCTTCTTGGAAGGAACGGAAACGGAAAGACCACTCTTGCAAGGTTGATGTTGGGAGAGCTCAAACCCCAACGCGGCGAAGTTTTTCGAACCTCAAAGCTCAAAGTCGGATATTTTGCACAGGATCATCTGGAGCGATTGGATCCCGACAGAACTCCGGTGGAGCAACTGAATGCTCATATACCGAATGCTTCACCGTCTGAAGTTCGAGGTTGGTTGGGGCGGTTCGGTTTGGGTGAAGACAAAGCCGATGTTGCTTGTGCTCAATTGTCGGGAGGTGAAAAAACCAGATTAGCTTTGGCCTTTGCCGTAAGGGACAAGCCCAATCTGTTGATTTTGGATGAGCCTACCAATCACTTGGACATAGATTCCAGGCAGTCCTTATTGGAGGCTCTGTCTGACTATAAAGGCGCGGTAATTTTGGTCAGCCACGACAAGATGCTTCTGGAAGGTTCGGCCGATCGTTTGTGGTTGATAGATCACGGTGAGGGTAAAGAGTTTTTTGGAGACTTAGATGATTACATTGCATCGCTTAAAGAAGCGGAACGAGCTGAAAAACGTGCCAATGCTGACAAAACGGCAGGCGACAAAGTAAACAAAAAACAAACTCGCAAAGAAGCGGCAGAATTTAGAGCTCAAACAGCACCTTTAAAAAAGGCAGCCGAAGCAGCGGAAAAGAAACTTGACGAAATCCATAAGGAAAAAGACAAGGTTGATGGCGCCTTGGCCGATACCTCAACCTATGAGAAAGAACCCTCCTATATTCAAGGTCTGATGCGACGTCGCTCGGAATTGGAGCAGGCAGCGGAAGAAGCAGAGTTGGAGTGGATGAATGCAGCCGAAGCACTTGAAGAAGCTATGAGCTCAGCTGATGACATTGATCTGTAAGGAATAACAAAGTGACAGAAGGTTTTAAAATAGGTCCGTATCAAATTTCCAAAGGCGCAATGCTTTCTCCCATGGCCGGGGTAACAAATCCTCCTTTTCGAAGACTTTGCGTAGAACTCGGTGCATCGCTTTCGCCGACTGAGCTGATATCCTCTCACGCATTGGTGTTGATAAGACAGAAACCTGCGCGGGAGAAAAAGAAAATCGGTATGGCTGTACTTCCCTTAATAGAACCGTTTGAGAACGAATTTCCCTTAATGGTTCAGCTATTCGGTAGAGAGCCGGAAATAATGGCCGAAGCAGCACGTGAAGCGGAGGCCAGAGGCGCACATATTGTGGATCTAAATTTCGGATGTCCGGCAAAAAAAGTAATAAAGAATGGAGAAGGTGCCGGAGCAGCATTAATGAAAAATCCGGAATTGTTGCAACAGATTGCATCGGAGTGTGTAAAAGCTGTTAAAGTTCCTGTAACAGCTAAAATGCGATTGGGTTGGAGTCCGGATGAAAAGAATGCAGTAGAAATTGCCAAACGATTAGAAGACGCAGGAGTGCAAATGCTCTGTGTTCACGCAAGAACAAGAGACCAAATTCATTGGGGGGAGACCGATTTGCAAACACTCGCGCAGGTTTGTGAGGCAGTGTCTATTCCGGTAATAGGTAACGGAGGAATTAAAAATATCGAGGATGCTGTCAAAATGAAAGAAGAAACAAAGTGCGCGGCAGTGGCGGTAGGGCAGGCGGCCAAGGGCAATCCGTGGATTTTTAGAGAGCTGTTGGGCAATAACTCTCAAGTAACCTTACAAGATCGTATTGCGACGTGTCGTCGACATTTGGAGTTTTATCTAGCATGGGGAGGAGAGCTGCGCGCAGTGCGGGAAATGCGTAAACATGTAGCTTGGTATCTAAAAGGATTCGAAGGCGCAGCGGCATACAGGAAAAGAATTAACGAAACAAACTCCTTTAATGAGTTTATGATTATCTTGGATGAATTGAAAGTGTCAGCTTCTTTGAAATCGTTTGAAACTTAAAAAAGTTTAGGCTGAGCTTGGTGCTGTCAGTTTTAAATATCTTCGCTCACCTTACAATATTAGGGTTTGGCGGAGCATCCATATCTACTCCCAAAAAGAAAGACAAATTGCCGTATTGGGGCCATCCGGAGGAGATTCCCGCTATGTCATTGCGATACAAGGGATCGTGCATAAGAGTTCTGAATCTATGATTTGAAGGTATGACGGTGGAGTATATGCGCATCTCTCCCGGCACAACATAGATTAATTCTTCTCTCCAATCACCCAATATGTCTCCTACAAAACGCTCAGAATACCTTTGTTCCAGTGTTGTTCCTATTCGATCAGTAATGCCGGTTTGTGCATTGTATTTTGTAATTACACCGTTTTCCACCGTTTCTCTTAGGAGATCCCCGTCCCACCAGACTGCCCAATGACCGGATTCAGGTTTTGGACCGAGATTTTCTCCGTTAACACTGAAAAGAGCACCTGAAACTTGAGACCACATTTCCATTCCCGGATTAGATTCGTCAATGTCAGCAACCACTGCCCTGCCATTGTCTCCCAAGTATCCCGAATACCCCCAAATAAGAGTGCCGGTACTCGCATCTCTTAGGTGAAATGGGTGTTGATATCCCCATTCCTGACAGTACCAAATCTCCAAGCCCAAACGATTTGGATCTATGTCAGCCAGATGAACTCTGTCGCTGTGACTCTCTCCGGTAATCCATATGGTTTTTCCGTCACGGTCGACAGCGATGCTTCCATTAATGATTTCATCGAAACCGTCGTTATCAATATCTCCAATTCTGGTATTCTGAGCACCTCCGCCTCTGTCATAAGACCATTCCCAAAGTCTAGTAAGTTGTCCGTTTCTGAAATTCCAAGCCTCCATTTTCATCATTCGATATATTCCTCTTTGAACAATGAGAGACGGAGTTTTGCCGTCCAAATAGGCCACGGACAGTTTATTTCTGTTTACGCGATTTCCGTAGTCATCACCCCAATCACCAAGATTGCCGCGAGCGATCCAGTTTTCTCTAGCGGACTCTTCTCCTGTTTCCCCGTCAAATATCGAAAACCATTCAGGACCGCTAAGAACATTGCCGTTTTCTTCTCGGTAATCTTCATCAAGCGGAGCAGTTTTTGCAACCACCTCAGCTTTTCCGTCTCCGTCGAGATCGTAAACCAATATCGGAGACCACCAAATTCCCTGGACAATGTTCCAACCCAGATCCCTTCTCCACATAAATTCGCCGTTACTTCGATATGCTTCTAACTTAAAGGTATCCGTAGGCATGTTCCATACACCCGGATCAGTTGCTTGTCCCGGTTGTTTTATAACAAAATCATACTCACCGTCTCCGTCCAAATCTCCTACTGCAATTTTATCAAAAACATACTCCCCCTGAAGTCGAATAGATCTATATTCTTCTTTAACAACTGAAACAGCCGATGAAGAATCTTTTTCTTCTTCATCAACCACCGATTTAATGAAATACAAAGAATCTGCTGTTCCTTCTGAATCAATATAATCTGTAGTATCGATAACAGGAACCTTGTTTATCTTTACTGTCACATCTTCTCTTGTTCGATAAATATTAAAAGCAATGTTTTCGGGATCAAAGCCGGTCATTCGCCAACTTAAATAGACACTGTTTTCATCAATGCCGGTTGCGATTAACCCCCTCCCTAAGTCTTCCATTTGTCGAGGAAAGGTCTTTCTTTCAAAGTCACTGTCTTCTCCCCTTGAATCACTACTCCCATTGTAGAAATTGTTATGATCGTCAGTATTTGAGTTTAAGTTTTTGTCAACCGAGCACGAAACTAAAACAAATAACCAAACATATAGCAACGATATGATATTTTTCATAAAATGATCGACTCCCAATAAATATGGTAAAACAATAGTGTTTGCAAATCTACTGTGTAAATCAGGAAAACATGCGGCTTATTTTGCGCTTGGGTAAAAAATGCCCATGCGGGTATTTTTGCCCCTTGTGTATAATTTCGCCAATAACATTGAAAACGGAGTACACATTGGAACTTTTTGTTCCATTATTGCAGATGCTTTGGTGAAAAATAACCGGCTATGCATTGCCGTTTAAAATACATCATGATTGTACTCTTATTCTCCAGACGAGCCGGCTTGATTATTGCTAATGCGAGCGCGGGTGTGATTTTAAGCGATCTCAAAAGGCCGCAAAATAAGGAGATATTATGTCCGAAGCATATGAACGAATTGTAAAAAAGAATCCAAATGAGCCGGAGTTTCATCAAGCCGTTAAAGAAGTTTTTGACTCCCTCTCTTCTGTGATGGATAAACATCCGGAGTTTCGAGCGGCTAAAATATTAGACAGAATAGCTGAACCTGAACGCGTAATTATGTTTCGCGTAGCTTGGGTTGATGACAGCGGTGAAGTGCAAGTCAACAAAGGCTATCGCATTCAGATGAATAGCGCCATCGGTCCTTATAAGGGCGGTCTTAGGTTTCATCCCACGGTTAACCTTAGCATATTAAAATTTTTGGCTTTTGAGCAAATATTTAAGAACAGTCTGACAACTCTTCCTATGGGTGCAGGAAAAGGCGGTTCGGATTTTGATCCCAAAGGAAAATCGGATAGAGAAGTAATGGCATTTTGTCAGGCTTTTATGAATGAGTTGTGGAGACACATCGGACCGGATACGGATGTACCCGCCGGAGATATAGGTGTGGGCGGTCGTGAAATAGGTTATATGTTCGGAACCTACAAGAAACACGCTAACCATTTTACGGGTGTACTTACCGGCAAAGGTTTAAACTGGGGCGGAAGTCTAATTCGTCCTGAAGCAACCGGTTACGGTCAAGTATATTTTGCATCTGAAATGTTAGCCGAAAAAGGCAAGAGCTTGAAAGGTCTAAAGTGCCTTGTTTCCGGATCCGGCAATGTAGCACAATATGCTGCTGAAAAAGTAATAGATCTTGGCGGAACGGTTCTTACGGTTTCAGATTCCTCCGGTTTTATTTATGACGAAGAAGGTATAAATCGTGAGAAGCTCGATTTCATTCTTGACCTAAAGAACAGACGCAGAGGACGAATTAAGGAATACGCCGACAAATACAAAAGTGCTTCCTATACAGCAACAGATTCCAGTCTTGACTACAATCCGCTTTGGAACATAAAGGCCGACGTTGCGCTGCCGTGTGCGACCCAAAACGAGATCAATGCCAAAGATGCCGCTAATCTTGTGAAAAACGGCGTTTTTTGTGTATCGGAGGGGGCCAACATGCCCACAACAGCCGAAGGTGTTGAAGTATTTTTAGATAATCGAGTACTGTTTGCTCCTGGAAAAGCAGCCAATGCCGGCGGTGTATCGGTTTCAGGTCTTGAGATGAGCCAAAATAGCATGCGCCTGGGCTGGGGTAGAGAAGAGGTAGATCTCAGGCTTCGCGAAATAATGAAGAATATCCATAAAAATTCACTTAACGCCGCCAAAACATATGCCAAAACGGAAAGAGATGTAAACTATGTAAATGGAGCTAATATAGCAGGCTTCCTTAAAGTGGCAAACGCTATGCTCGATCAGGGTGTGTTTTAAATCTGATCGCTGAGAAGCAACATTCCGATTTGAATTTTCAACGATATAGACGGCAACCAAAGATGGCGCCCTCAAAACAATTTCGGTGTGTTATGTAAAATAGTGTCTATATGTTCCTCCGCTATTATGATTTAAATATAGTTACTTCTCAGTAATCAAATCTAAGCTATGGTAAAAAGCAGGTCCTGACAATATGTTTTGTACCGTCAGGACTTTTGTAATCGCTAAAGTTTTTTCATGTTTGTATCACAAGAAAGACAACAATGGCGCGACAACGAAATCTGGATACAGAAGCCAAGCTGATAGAGCGAGTTAAAGAGCTGACCTGTTTGTATAAAGTGGGGCAAATTGCTAACGCACAGTTTGATACTCCTTTACATAATGTTCTTCAAAGCATTGTTGAGCTTTTACCTCCGGCTTGGCAGTACCCTGAAATAGCATTGGGACGAATTATACTGGATGAAAATGTTTATTTTTCAGAAAACTGTTCGAAGTCGGAAGCGGTGCAGTCCGCTCCGATTATAGTTAGAGGAATTTGCCGCGGCAGAGTCGAGGTAATTTATTTGGAAGAGCGCGAAGAACAGTGTGAAGGGCCCTTTTTACAAGAAGAGCGAAGCCTTATCGATGCTCTAGCTAGAGAAATATCCGGCATTGTAGAACGATACCAAATTCGATCTGAAAAAGCGGAATTGGAGGAACAGCTCAGACATTCTGACCGGTTGGCAACACTCGGTCAGTTGGCGGCCGGCGTTGCTCACGAACTAAATGAACCGTTGGGAAACATTTTAGGATTTGCCCAGCTTGCGCAAAAAACCGAAAATTTGCCGGAATCCACAAAACGTGATCTTGAGAAAATAGTATCCGCTTGTCTTCATTCACGAGAAATAATCAGCAAGCTGCGTTTCTTTGCCAGACAAATGCCGGTTCAGCGAAAAGAGGTAGATTTAAACGAGATTATTTTGGAAAGAACGCTTTTTATTGAATCACGATGTTCAAAAAGCGGAATTGAAATTGTTAAACGATTGGATCCCGACCTTCCAAATATTTATGCTGATCCAAACCAACTACATCAAATTCTTATTAATCTCATGATAAACTCAGTACAAGCTATGCCTGAAGGAGGTCAATTAATTCTGCAAACCGCAAAACAAGATGATCATGTGTTACTTGTTGTTAAGGATAACGGAATAGGTATACCTGCAGATGTCTTGCCAAAAATATTTATGCCATTTTTTACGACAAAGGATGTTAACGAAGGAACCGGTTTGGGTTTATCCGTTGTTTACGATATAGTAAAAAGTCATGGAGGAAAAATCATTGCAGAATCAACTCCAAACAATGGATGTACTTTTAGTGTAACACTTCCTGTAAACAATAATCGTCTTGTTGTTCAGGAGTTTCAAAAATGAATCAGGTTGAGGCAAAAAAAGAAACAATACTTGTCGTTGATGATTCTACGGTTACCTTAGAGGTTTTGCAGCGCACCCTTTCGAGTAAGGGGTATAGGACATTTACAGCATCTAATACACCTGAAGCCATAGGTGTTTTGCAGTGTACTTCTATCGACCTGGTCATTACAGATTTAAAAATGCCGGGCCCAAGCGGATTAGAGTTGATTAAACACGTTCGTCATAATCTGACAGATACAGAAGTAATGATGATCACAGGATATGCCACAGTAGAAGGTGCTGTTGAAGCAGTAAAAAACGGTGCAGAAGAATATCTATCCAAACCTTTTACTGACGAAGAGTTATTTGAAGCGGTTACGATGTCATTGGATAAACTCAATATGCGACGGGCAGCGGGACGTTCTCTTGTGGCAACACCGAATGCGCCGCTTGGAGTAATAGGTGATTCAGCTCCTATGAGGGAAGTATATAGAACACTAACCAAGGCAGCGCGAACTTCTGCTACTGTTCTTATCTGCGGTGAGAGCGGTACAGGGAAAGAACTTATTGCGAGAGCAATTCATTACGGAAGCGATAGGGCAGCATCTGCTTTTGTTCCTGTAAACTGCGGAGGAATACCGGAAAATCTATTGGAGAGTGAGTTGTTCGGTCACGTCAAGGGCTCCTTTACCGGGGCAACGGAAACACGTGCGGGATTCTTTCAAACAGCAGACGGCGGTACTATTTTTCTTGATGAAGTAAGTGAAATGCCCCTTGCCATGCAGGTCAAACTTCTTCGCGCACTCCAAGAAAAAGAAGTCTATATGGTGGGTTCGTCTCGTTCTCATAAAGTGGATGTTAGAGTTTTGGCAGCATCCAATAAAAATCTGCCGGTAATGGTCGAAAAAGAGCTTTTCAGACAAGACTTATATTATCGACTCAATGTCATTCCTATAAATCTTCCGCCGCTTCGAGAGCGTAGTGATGACATAATTTCTCTTATCCATTATTTTACAAAACAGTTTGCCGAACAAATCGGGCGCACAGCTCCAACCTATACAGATTCAGCCTTGCTAGCACTTAAGGGATATCATTGGCCGGGCAATGTTCGAGAATTACAAAATGTAATTAATCGCATGGTTGTTATGGTGGACAGCGATGTAATAGATACTACAGATCTTCCTGAACTGATGAGAGTAGTTGTATCACGACAAGCAGGATATACTCGAACACTGGAAGATGTCGAAACAGATTATATAAAAAATGTTTTGGAAAGCGTAGACGGCAATAAAACACGAGCATCAGAAATTCTTGGAATTGATCGAAAAACGTTGCGCGAAAAACTCAAACGCTCTACGAGGCAGCTCTCTTGACCGATTTTTTTTACAAAAATGTACCAAACAAAGAGCAGTTTGCGGCTTTATTAGCATTTTTTCCTCAAGGTTCGGCTTTTAAGGGTTGTTTTTTCTTGCCAATCCGGCATTGCAGAAGTAAGGTCCCATTCTCGTTTGGGACCTCACGGTTTTTTTGGATAGTAAATTGCGAGTCCCGACCTTTGTAATCAAAACGCACCCGCATGACGGGCAAAGACGAGGTAACAAAAACAGTGTTTTTTGACGGTGAACAAAGAGATTCTGACATGATGGATGATGATATGGATGACTCCGGCCGCGATGTGTTTGAAACCAGACATGAACCGGAATTTGAAAAGAAGCGAAAACGCCGTTCTCTGGGAGAGGCAGTTGTCTGCCGACCTCTTGAGGTTGTGGTTCGCGATGATCGCGTAGAACAGGCTATCAGACAGCTTAAGAATCGCATGGCCCGAGAAGGTGTTCTTCGTGAGCTTAAAAACCGTCGGCACTATTTTAAACCGAGTGAGCTCAAAAGAATAAAGAGTAGGGAAGCCGCTAGAAGGCGAAGAAAACAAGCCCGTCAAAAGATAATGGGCTGATAAGCTTTTTATTCTCGATCCGCTTGTGTCTTTTTAAATTTAAATAGTTTGTCTTATATAATTCATATAAGAATCAATGTACCTTTGTTTTGACATAGACAGAATTGAACTTCAATTCTCCTAAGTTTTTTTAAGCAAAAAAAAATTTTTTTTATGAAAAAATTGTGAAGTTTTTTACAATGGTAATACGTCTACTACTTTGGCGATTTAGAGATTGTTAAAGTGCGGAGCCCGGGTGAATAAAACTGAGAAGATTATATCTTTTGATATGTGAGGTCCTAACTTTTGACATGTTTTGATGATTAATATAGCTTTTATGTTGCGTGGTATATATCATGCCCCAACTTTATGATGCGAACGGATTTTCGCAAGGAGGATTGTTATGTTGTTGTCTCGTAAATTTTTCCTAATGATTTCAGCCCTGTCAGCTATGCTTTTAATTTCGTTTACGGGGTCAAACTCATCTGCTCTTGAAGACGATGCCGGAATTGATGTTGATGCCGGAGGCGACGGAGATACTGATACCGATACCGATGTAGACACCGATACTGATACTGATACTGATACTGATACCGATACCGACACTGATACCGATACGGATACAGACACTGATACCGATACGGATACAGACACTGATACCGATGCTGATACTGATACTGAGTCATCTGATGCGGGAGACGGCGGAGATTCCGGTAGTGACAGCGGTTGCGGTTGCAGGCAGGCAGGATCTTCTTCTATTAATGGCTCAATGTTTGATTTGCTAAAAGCAATATTATAAACAAGACCTTGAGCATATCTTCCTTTGTTTAAAAAAACAACATTCACCAACCAATACCCTGTACACTGTTAAATTTTGGGTGTCTTGCGCTGCTCCGTTACAGGAGAATCTAAAGCTGTATCGGTCAGAGTTGATTTTATAGAATACCGACGAACCTATATTGATGCTACTGTATTGCCCTGATTTTTTAAATTCATGAAAGCTTTCGGCGGGACTTTGAAAAAACTTATTCTTATCTTATTGCATTTTATTGCATTCTACTGCTTTATCTTGACATCAATTATTAATTTTAACTAAGTATAAGCACTTAGGAGGATTCAATGACTTGTCAATCTTGCGAACAAAGCGAATTTACTGCTGAACAACTCTCTCAAATCGATGAAATTCTTAATGCCTACAGAGGCAAAAAAGAAGCTCTGATTACGGTATTGGAAAAAGTACAGTTGATTTCGGGATATTTGCCTGAAAGTATTCAGAGAAAAACGGCTGATGCACTTAAAGTACCGCTCAGTCGAGTATACGGAGTTGTTACTTTTTACTCGTTTTTTACGATGAAACCTCGGGGCAAGCATCAAATTCGCTTGTGTCTCGGTACAGCATGTCATGTTCGAGGTGCTGAACGCAATTTTGAACAAATTAAAAATACACTTAATATCGGTCCGGATGAAATGACAGAGGACAAATTGTTCAGCCTTGAAATTGTACGATGTCTAGGTGCGTGCGGGTTGGCTCCTGTTATGACCATCGGCAAGGATACACACAGACAAGTTAAAGACGTTGAACTCAAACAGATAATAAACCGTTACGCCGACAAATAATTCGGCTGTTCACATGAGGTAAACATGATAGACCGAAAACTGAATCCCGCAGATTTGACGGCGCTCCAAAAGGAGCTAAATAACAAGCGACCCCTAAACCGAAGCGGGTTTTCGTCCAGAATAACAGTTCATATGGGAACATGCGGCATTGCTTCAGGTGCCGAAGATGTTCTCAAATGTTTTGAAGAAGAAATTTCGAAATCCGGCAAAAAAGATGTTTGTATTATCACAACGGGCTGCATCGGATTGTGCAGCCATGAACCCTTGGTAACAGTTGAAACTTTAAAAGCCGAACCGGTTATTTATTCAAGGGTCGATAAAAACGTTGCTTCTCAAATTTTCAAAGATCACGTAATTGCCGAAAAAGTTGTTAAAGAAGCTGCTCTGGCAAAAGGCATGGCTTCTGATACGACAAACGTTTGTTCGGATTGTGCGAAAGATGAAATTCCTCATGTTTCACAATTGCCTTTCTTTGGTCATCAGCACTCAATAGTGCTAAGAAACAGAGGACTGACTGTTCCTGACAGTCTCGAAGATTACATCTGGCGTGACGGATATCAGGCTGCAGCCAAGGCTTTAACCGAATTGAAACCTGAGGAAATCATCAAAGAAATGAAGGTTTCCGGTCTTCGCGGTCGAGGCGGCGGCGGTTTCCCTACAGGTTTGAAATGGGAATTTGCTGCGGCGTCGAAAAATGATACCAAGTATGTGCTTTGCAATGCAGACGAGGGAGATCCCGGTGCTTTTATGGATCGCAGTATTATGGAGGGTGACCCCCATGCTCTTTTAGAAGGAATGATCATTGCAGCAAAGGCCATAGGTGCCAATTACGGCTATATCTATTGCAGAGCTGAGTATCCTCTGGCTCTTGAAAAACTGGAAACAGCAATAAATACAGCTACAAAAGCGGGTCTTCTTGGTGATAATATATTGGGTACCGGGTTTGATTTTCATTTGGAAATATATATGGGTGCCGGAGCCTTTGTTTGTGGAGAGGAAACCGCGCTCATCAACTCCATTCAGGGAGAACGAGGAACCCCTAGGCCCAGACCTCCGTTCCCGGCGGTTTCAGGATTGTGGAAGAAACCCACCATTTTGAACAATGTTGAGACTTATACAAATGTTTCCAATATTATTCGTAATGGAGGGGATGCTTATGCAGCAATCGGCACCGCAGGTTCTAAAGGAACAAAAGTTTTTGCTCTAACCGGTAAAGTAAACCACACAGGTCTTGTCGAAGTTCCCATGGGAACCAGTTTGGGTCGAATTGTTTATGATATCGGCGGCGGTATTCCTAAGGGTAAACCTTTTAAAGCTGCTCAATTGGGAGGACCTTCGGGCGGATGTCTGCCGGCTAAATATTTGAACATCAAAACAGATTACGAAGCCATTATTGAGGCCGGTGCGATTATGGGATCCGGCGGTCTAATCGTAATGGATGATGACACTTGTATGGTTGATATGGCCAGGTACTTTATGGATTTCTGCCAGGATGAATCTTGCGGTAAGTGTGTTCCGTGTCGAGTCGGCACCAAGAGAATGCTCGAAATCCTCGAAAGAATTTGTGCAGGACAAGGTGAAGAAGGTGACATAGAAAAGCTCGAAGATCTGGCTCATACAATAAAAGACTCCGCTTTGTGCGGCCTGGGTCAAACAGCTCCAAATCCGGTACTGTCCACAATTAGGCACTTTCGTCACGAATACGAAGCGCATATTTATGACAAGAAATGTCCGGCAGCTTCGTGTACCAAAATGTTTAAAAGTCCCTGCCAGCATACATGTCCGATCGGCATGGATGTTCCCGCATATCTTGCATTGATAAGAGCAGAGCGTTTCGACGATGCCTACGATGTTATTAATGATACCAATCCCTTCCCGAGCGTATGCGGTCGAGTTTGTACACATCCGTGTCAACTCAAGTGTCGAAGAGGACAGATGGATGATCCTGTAGCAATTCGCGATCTCAAACGATTTGCGTCTGATCGAGTAGATCGATCTAAAGTTACACCGCTTCCGACTACGCGTTCGCAGAAAGTTGCTGTTATTGGAGCCGGTCCCTCCGGTTTAACCGCTGCTTTGGAACTCAGAAGAAGAGGATACTCTGTAATGGTATTTGAAGGTCTTCCTGAGCCCGGAGGCATGCTGCGCTACGGAATTCCGCCTTACAGACTTCCAAGAGAAATATTGGATATCGAAATTAAGGCAATACTGGGAACAGGCATTGAACTTAAGACGAACTGCAGTATAGGAAAAGACCTTTCTGTACAGAAATTGGTCGATGATTTTGACGCTGTTTATGTAGCAGTAGGCGCCCACGGTTCAGCTAGTCTGCGAATAGAAGGCGAAAATGCAGAGGGAGTATTCGGCGCTGTTGAGTTCTTACAAAAAACCAATCGTGGAACCATTAAAACTGTCGGTGAAAACGTTGTGGTTATCGGCGGCGGCTCGTCATCAATGGATGCGGCCCGCACCGCGTTAAGATTGGGCGCTAAGAAAGTTACTGTTGCCTATCGACGCACCAGAGATGAGATGCCGGCAATGTTAGAAGAATTGATCGGTGCAGACGAAGAAGGAATCGAAGTTGTGGAATTGGCATCTCCTATTCGTATTGTAACCGAAAACGGCAAAGCCAAGGCGGTTGCGTTTGTTAAGAACGAGTTATCTGACTATGATGACAGCGGTCGAAAATGGCCTGTTCCGATCGACGGCTCAGAGTGGGAAATAAAAGCAGAAACTGTGGTTTATGCCATCGGAAACAAAACAGATTTCAGCTTTAACGATGCAAACATTTGTACAACAGAGAAAAATACAATCGTCGTTGATAAAAGACTTCGTACTGTTAACGAAAAAGTTTGGGCCGGCGGTGATGCTACTCCCGGAACAGCGATTGTAATCGAAGCTATCGCCGACGGACAAAAAGCTGCAAAAGCTATTGATGCTGCAATTCGTTTGGCAAACGGCGAAGCACCCTATGTCACACCCAAGAAAAAAATTATAGATGTTCCCGGAAGTGCAGATGATATTTGCATTGACCAACCCTATGTACCTATGCCCGAGATTGACGCAAAAAAACGTTGCGGAATTTTCGATGAAGTCCAAACAGGTTATACAACGGAAATGGCTGTAAAAGAGGCCGGTCGCTGTCTGCGTTGCGACTTGAACTCTGAGACCAAATGAGGAGAAAGCGATGACCATGAAAGCAAATATTCTAATAGTTGATGATGATCCGGATATCAGGGATGTGCTTCGTATGATCCTCGAAAAGGCCGACTACAATGTGCGTTCAGCCTGCAATTCAAAAGAAGCTTTGGAGCTTTTAAAAGAACTCCCCCCTGACCTAATGGTTTTGGATGTAATGATGAACTCTGACACCGAAGGTTTTGATTTTATGTTCAACTTAAAAGAAACCGAAGAGTTCAGCAAAATCCCGATTATCTTCTTAACCAGCTTTTTGGAAAAAGTTAGAAGCGAAGGACCGTCCGGATTTGAACATATTATGGGTGAAACCTGGCAGGCAAAATGGATTTTTGAAAAACCCATCGATCCTAACAAGTTATTAAAGCAGATCCAGGAAATCTTGGTTGAAAGCTAGAGCCAAAGGCTTGGTCGAATCTCTTCAATCCGCTTCTGACAGCGGTGATTTACATCCTGATATATATAAAAAACATAAGCGAGTTATAGCTGCAGAGTTAAGAACCAGGGTTGTTTGGTTTATCAAACTGAGATGGTTTGTTCCGTTCGGAATTGCAGGCGGAGCGACTTTGGCAGATGCTGTCGGTTTTACCTTTAATATGATTGCGGTTTTGCTGGTTGCGCTCTTTGTTCTTTTATACAATGCTGTTTGTTACTATATACGTCCTTGTAACAATACAAATCCATGCAGCACTGATCGTTTATACACTTTTACCTATTCACAGGTTGCTTTGGACTATTTGGCACTGTTTCTGCTTGTTCATTGGGCAGGAGGAGCGGCTAGTCCGATTATCTTTGTTTTTATTTTTCACATTATTTTTGCCTCAATACTTTTGCCCAGACGTTCTGCTTACGGCTTTGCGGCTGTTGCGATAATCGGTATGTGGTCAATGGCTTTTGGCGAAATGACAGGCCTTTTGGATCGACGACTGGTCTCTTTTAGAGGAGAGACCATCGATCTATTGGACAAGCCTTGGTATGTAGCCTCTATGCTGGTGTTCTTTTCGGGTGCCATCGGAGCCACAGTACTTTCCACAACCGCAATAATGCGAATGCTAAAACAGCGAATAATAGAAAACGCTCAATTCTATGAACAGATTGAACAGCTTACAAAAGAGCGTTGGCGTTTTATGCGAAAGGTTGCTCATAATCTTAGAGCTCCGTTAGCCGCAGTAATAAGCATGATGGATTTGTTGAAAAACGAGTATCTGGGAAAGATGGAACCAAAGCAGGTCGAGTATCTTCATCGTATATATCGTAGAACCAAACACATGACCGATATGATCAACGAGCTTATGACCATAGCCCGAAGCCGCACCGACACGGCATTGCTGTCTCGTCACCCCATGCGCGTTGATGCTATAGCAGATCGTGTATTGAAGACCTTCATAGTAGAAGCAGAAACAAAGGGGCTTGGTTTTGTATTTGAGGTTTCTCCGGAAATAGCCGAAGCCGAAATAGATTTGGAATTGGCGGAACCGGTACTGGAAAATTTGGTATCCAATGCTATCAAGTATACTTCAAAAGGAGACGTGAGGGTTTCCTTTACCAAAAGCGGTAACGATTTTGTTGTCATTCAGATACAAGATACAGGCATAGGTATCCCCAAAGAAGACCAATCACAGTTGTTCAGAGAGTTTTTTAGGGCCCATAACGCCAGAACAGTAGAAGAAGTAGGAACAGGTCTAGGCTTGGCCCTTGTAAAAGAAACACTGGACAAAAACGGCGGCAAGATTACGTTTGAAAGCAAACTTGGAAAAGGAACAACATTTATGGTGTATCTGCCCATAACACCTAAAAGATCCTGAATAGTTTGTTTTTTCTTAAATTACTTACTAACCGATTATTTATCAAGATCCCGGTTTTATTCTGTCCAAAACACCAAACTACAAATTCTTGTGAT
>CAYWLQ010000030.1:0-38900 GCA_964458775.1 uncultured Myxococcales bacterium
TTTCTATTCTGCCCAAAGAATCATATTCAATTTCCGCCGGCTCGGTTGCATCTGACCGCAACTTGGTTATTCTGCCTTGCTCGTCTGTTTCGGCATAGCTATTTCTTCCCGCAGGACTGGTGCTCGTCCAGGTCATGGTGTCGGCTTGGTATACTGTCGTATAGGCTTTGCCGTTTACATCGGTTGTTTCTGTTATTGTGTCAAACGCCATAAGGTCGCTTAGCTTCTCAGGCGATACGGTTTTACTTACCTTGACGGTCTTGGTCAAACCCGACGGTGTCGTTATTACGGTCTCTTCTCTTACGGGCGCTCTCATTCCCCATCTGGGGTCCGGGCCTTCGGTATAGGTTACCTTGGTGCCGTCCGCAAACTCATTGACCGTCTTTTTGTTTCTGTCCATTGTCGCCAAATTAGAGGTGCCGTCCGGGAATGTTACCCTCATTGTCCTGGATTCATCATCATGATTTTCCGAGCGATAGACAGTGGTTTTTCCTTCGCCGTCAACAAAGTCCACAATTGTTCGGTTTTTTTCCGAAACAGACTTATTCAATGTCTTCTCAGCCCCCACGGCATCTATGTCGCTGACCAACCTGCCGAATTCATCATAAGCAAACACGGTTTCGTTTCCGTTGGGGTCTTCAAAAACGGTAAGCAAACCTTCATCGGTCATGGTCAATTGATACTGAGAGCCGTTCTGCAAAACAACTTTCGAAAGATAACCGGCATCGTCGACCTCAACATCAATGAGACGTTCGTCATCCGAAATATCAGAGGAATGAGCAGGAGGTAAAATACCATCAAGATTGCCCTCTGAATCTCGGAGAAAAGCCGTTTCTTTGCCCGAGGCATCTGTAACTTTAGAAAGGTTTCCAACCGAGTCATATTCAAACAGAAAAAGTTCAGCATTGGTATAGGCATTCTTGGTTTTCAAATGCCTTCCGCTTTTGTCAAAGACAAAAACCTCAGACCCGTCCTGACTCGGAACGACATAGGTGTTAAGGCTCTCACCGGTGGGTTGTGCGCTTATTTTGCGGAGGTATTGACGTCCGTAGCTGTCCTGTCTGGTTACTATGTAGATATCACCGTTCGGAGTTAGTGCCATATCCTCTATACCCCAGATAAAAGCATTCAAGGCCGGTGTATCATCCTTCTGAGAACCCAAGGTTCTGCTTCCTGCAACGGTGGTAACCGTTCCGGAGTGTATTGCTCTTATTATGGAATTAGAACCCGACAGGTTATCATCGTAATACAGAGCATTATCCGGAGATACTGTTAGTTTGAGATAATTCTGATTAATCCGACATGCGGATTCTAGATCAACAACATCTGCATTTTTTCCGTTTTCAGTACAGTTTGTACCTGTTTCCGCACGTCTCGAACTTTGGCTGTGTAAGAAGATTTCCAATTCTGAACTGCCGGGCTGCATTGTCCATATCGATTTTATACCAACGCCAAGTGCCAAGAAAATATTGTCATCGTAGTCAATGGCCATTACGCTTGATCCGTTATTAAAAATAGCAAACCCTTTCTTATAATAAGGATCATTGTACGAACCCTGAAAAACTGTAGATACTTTTCCGTCTGTATCTATCATGCGTACATAGGGATATTGACCTTGTTGTCCTGGAAATCGAGTACCTGCGATGTACATTCTACCGGTGCTGTCGAAATCTATTGCATGCACACCGTCAAATCTGGCATCTCTTGCGTCAAGGCCGTCCCCAATATCGTCCACAGGGGATCCGAGACCTGCGTAAACTTCCATTTGATTGGTGGAGAGTTCCATTTTTAAAATGGCGGTTTTGTCCATACCTGAAGAAGTATCATTATATATTGGAATATACAAAGCCCGCTGATAATATTTAATATCTTTCATGTACAACACATTTCGCCCTAGGTAGGTATAGATTTCTTCCATTTCGGGCACTGAAAATTCTATGCGCGAACTGGTATCAATTGACGGATCATATACAAACAATCCCTGTCTTTGCAGTTTATTTCCGCCGCCTTCGTATGATACACCGCTAAAATAATATATCTTGCCGTCAGGCGCAGAAGTAATTCTGGCATTACTTAAATACGGTCCTCCCTCATACGGCATTGCCTGTGCATTAACCGTCCTAATAGTCGTAGCATACTGCGAAGCTAGGTATTTGTCTCCTGTTCCCAGTAGAACTTCTCCTGTTCCGGGATTGTAGAAATGATGTTTATTTAGAGTCCAGCCTCCCATTCCTAGGTATTTTGAATCATATTGTCCCACCAGTACTTCTTTAGTGGTTGTGTAGTATTGTATTGTACACCATTGATAGAAATCATTTTGATAAGGAGAAGAAATCCTACAACTGCTTTCTCTGCAATAACCGGCAAAGGTCCAGCTGTCTCCCGGACGTTCGTCGGTATAGGCTTGCACGGTCGGCAGGCTGTAGCAGGCTTCGTGGGCGTTGGAAATTCTTACTGTGGCTTTTTGCGGCGGTACTACCTTTCTTCCGTAGGCATCCAGGCCATCCCACCAGAACTCTATTTCGTTAATTCCAGGTTCTCCGGTTTCCGGGTTTCCGCAAATGTCTTCGGCTGTCAGGGGCGGATGACATTCGTCAACTGAGTCCATTGCCTCGGCCAAACCGCATTTGTCGCTGAACATCGTTTTTCTTCCCATTATGTCTATTTCGACATTGGTATATTTTAAACTTAAATTCTGTTCGCAGAAATCATCTCCCTGAATAGGAATTATAAGCGAATTTCCGTCCTTTCGGCCGGATACTCGGCTGCTGCGATAGTTTAAGTACATATCGGTGCCGCTCAGCGGTATTGTTTCTCCCACTGATTGATCAGTGCAAAACAGCCTCGAACCCTTTTTTTCGCAATCGTACAAAGCATCTTGCCGCGAGCTTTTGGGATCCTTGGGCTCCGGAGGCTTAGCATCTTTTTTTACATACATGGCAACCGGATAGTTGAAATCGTGCGGACTGAAATGACTTAGCGGTACTCTCCAAAAGGTGTCTCCGGCTTCGTAACGCTCAGCAACAATTGCTAACTCCTCATCAGTAAACTCTACTAATGCCAACAACTCCTCATCGGCGGCTTCTCCTTCTCCGTAAATATCCAACACCGGTATTCCGTCCTCTACAGCCAAAATCTCTATAACCAAGCCGTTGGCCATCGGTATCCACTTTGCGGTTTCTTTATCGTATGTGCCGTTGGGCACCACCGTACCTGCTTCGAATCCCAAGAAATTGTCCAAATAGTAGAATATATTTTGGCTAAACTTAACGGTCTTGGCGTTCATTTCTAATGCAGAATCAGAACTAAATTCAATCGCGTAGGTATATCCGGTGGCCGAAGGCAAAAAGGCCGGCATGGTTTCCGGACCGTCTTCTCCCACTGTATATTCGGTCATTCTCAAGTCAATGGAATCGGTTTTGTAGGTTGAGCCGTCTTTCATTACGTATTGAGCCGTGGTACCCGGAGGAATTACCATAAAACTCCTTCTTGGGCCCCGTTGATCGTGAATAAAATCCCCTTCCGCCGTCTGATATTCCTCAGATGAACCCGACATATCCAGAGTTGTATAATTATCTCCCGTCGGTATCATTATCACAGGCGGCATCGTCACGTATTGATTCCATCCCGTCTGCTGCCTTCTCTGCACCGGAAGATAACCCTCTTTCTCGTAAGTCACCGTCAGTTGAGCGCCGCCGTTTACCACCATGTCAAACATGCCGTTTTCTCTGGTTGCTGTGGCACCGTATTCCGGATGATCAAAAACTGTTATGGTTACTCCTGACAAAGGCATATTCTCTCTTGTGAGAACAACACCTCTCAGCACAACCGTTCTTTCTTCTGTGATAGTTCCCGGAACCATTCCTTTTTGAATAGGGTCGTCACCGCCGTAAATGAAATCGACGGAATCATTTAGCGAAACATATTCTCCCGGATCAAGTTCCGTCGCCACATCAGAAGGGTCGGGAGGCAGCGAATCATTGCAAGCCCCCGCTGCGCACCCCAACTCGCAGCTTTCACACCATGCATCGGTTAGGGACGACATACAAACCGCATAGCTGTAACACGACTGAATTACGGTCCAATCTTCTAACTTAATGTTCTCCATATTGCAAAAAGCGCTTTTTCCGTCGCAATACTGATAGCGTTCCCTGCGCACAGCGTCTCCGCCGCAACCATCGGTCGAACACGAAAACTCCTGGGTAAGCGGTTCAACCCCGCATTTCACACTGTCATCCAATATCAAACCGTCTTCACTGCAACATTCTCCTTCTGAACATTGTTTGCAAACTCCGGCCGTACAGCCGTGTTCGCAATGCTCTGTAGAATAACTGTAGTTGCATTCGCCGCCGTAACAGCTTCCTTGAAGACTAAAAACAGCTTTGGTAGAGGTATCCAAGCAATAGTCAGAGGGAGGAGTGTTGCATACAATTCCCTCGCAAGGATCAACGCAAGCACCGTTTTCGCAACCCCACTGACAGAGCTCACAGGTCGCGTTAACGCCGCTTTCCAAACAGTATGCATCAGCTACACAGGTTTCGTCAGCCGACCAATCACTCCACTTAAGGTTCTCGTCACTGCACAGACCGTCAAGTCCGGTGCAACTACGATACAAGGAACGCGAAACTATTTCACCCCCGCAACCGCCGATAGAACACTCGCGTTCTGTTTGTACGGGAAGGTCACTACAAACAGCACCGGAGGAAAGAAACTCATCAGAAGGACAATCAAAAGAAACTCCGTCACAAAACTCCGGCAAGTCGCAATCTCCGCTAACAGGACGACATTCAACTCCGGCAGAAGACGCTGAATCGTCAGGACACTCAACAGATTCCCCTGTGCAAGCTTCTGCAATATCACAAACTCCGGCCGCTTCGCGACAAATCACACCCAAGGATGCAAAGTTATCAACAGGACAATCAGCAGATAAACCGTTGCAGCGTTCCTCCAAATCACAAGCCCCCGCCTTTTCACGACAAACAATCGCTTCGCCCAAAAACGCATCATCAGGACATACTGCCGACGCTCCGTTGCAGCTCTCAGCTACATCGCACATTCCCGCCGATGCTCGGCACTCAGTTCCGGCTGATACAAACTCATCATCAGGACATACTGCCGACGCTCCGTTGCAGCTCTCAGCTACATCGCACATTCCCGCCGATGCTCGGCACTCGGTTCCGGAAGTTACAAACTCATCATCAGGACATACTGCTGAGGCTCCGTCACAGGTTTCAGCTAGGTCACAAACACCCGCCGACTCTCGGCATATTACTCCGGCTTCTTTTATATAACCGTTTTCGCAGCATTCTCCGGTTTCGCATTCCGGGGTTTTACATAAGCCGTTCTCGCATCCGTAATCGCATTCTTCATCAAGGTAGCTGTATTCGCACTCACCTTGTACGCAATTACCCGACGCTGAATATTTTCTTATTATACTGTCATTAATGCATAAATCATCCGGCGGATTATTGCATTCTACACCGTTGCATGAATCCGAACAGCCGATTCCTTGTATTTTGGCATCAGGTCCTACTATTACCTTCTTGGCGTAAAGAGCGCCCTTTATATCTGACCGCGGAAGCACATGAATATTACCGTTCGGCACAATGAACGTACCTAACACATTACTTTCGGGTCCCAACACTACCTGTCCTTGATAATTTGAGTAAAAAGTGACAGCTTTCGGATCCGAACCTCCTTCAAGTATCATAGATGTTCGGTTTCCAATGCGAAACTCATCTTGTACGTTTATGTCTATTATGCCTTGTGAAACATCAAGTTTTACAACAACATTCGAAGCCCCCGCTATAAAACGACGGATCTGATAGATTCCGGCGGATAATTCTAGCGTACTTCCTCCATGAACTACAACCTCGTTATAATTACCGGGCTCAAGGTACTTGGTTCGCTCTTTATTTACAAAAACATCCTCAGTTCCCGTGCTGATTGTTTTAATGGGAATATTATGTGCCGGCAGCACCGCGTTTTCAATTATGTCTCCTGAAACCGAAGCACTCTTATGTATCAGAACAGAACCTCCTGATTTTGCATCGCCGTCAATGTCGGCTCTTGCACGAACAAAGATATTTCCTGTTGATTTAAGATCTCCGTCAACAGATGCGTCAGGACCTATTTCAAGAGTTCCGGAAGAACCTATACTGCCGCCTGTAGAATTTGCTCTAACTCCAAAAGTCGACTCTATCTTGGAATATACCGCAAATTCACACAATCGCTCTTCTGACTGAAGAGCCTGTCTAACGGCAACAGTCTGCATTGTTTCATTGCTTGTCTGTTCATCGGACTTGTCTTTTGGGGTTTGGTTACATCCCGACAAAAACAAAACCACACAAATCACGATAAATATACCTGATTGAGATATCTTCATTGGACTCCCCCTCTCGTGAGAAACAATGCGAAAAAAATATACCTGCCTGCAAATGACGGCTACTAATTGTGGAAAAAAATATCTTTAAAATTTTTAGATAAATGAACAGTCGACGTCAACCGAATAGTTTAAAAAATAATTTAAGATTCAAAAAAAAGAGTCCATTTACCTATTAATAACAATGATAAAATAAACAAAGCATCCCAAAGTTACCTTTTTCTTTCCCTACTTATATGATTTTGTGGCAAGGCAAGTTACTAAGTGCTAGGCTTTTTTAAATAGAATTAGCAATTCTTGTAAGAATTGAATATTCTAACCAAACAAAAAGCAGTTGTTGCAAAAAAAATGTGATGAATCTGAAAACAATCCGCGTCAATAAAATAGGATCAACCGAAGGGAATCTCATGCCCATTTTTTTTGTTCGCTTTTTTGCAATTTACGGAATGTTACTTTTCATGTTTGTGTTTGACCCAAGTATTTTGACAGCAGATACTCGTACAGACTATCTAATAAATATGTTGCAAACCGGAAGAAATTATAGACTTCGTGTTCAAGCTGCCACTACATTGGGAAATCTTCGCTCTCAAAAAGCTGTCCCATATCTAGTTGAAGCATCTCGAGATAGAGATGAGTTGGTTGCTATCTCAGCGGCCATTGCGCTAAAACAAATAGGAGATCCCGCTGTTATTTCAGAGTTAGAAAAATCTATGAAAAATGCACCTTCTGAGGCAGCAAGATCTCAAATTGCACTGACCATAAAGATTTTGTCTGAAATAAACCAAGCAAAACCTTTAACACCGTCAAGAACAGGGCCTCCAAAATATATAGTTCGGGTTGACGCAATGGGAAACTCTTCCAAAGCCAAAGGACCTGAGTTGACGACCATAATGCGAAATATCGTGGTTGAAAGACTTGAAAAGGAGCAGGATGTTCTGCTTCAGCCATCTGAATGGAAAAATGATACAGTACTTAATAAAGTAAACAAAGAGAAGATGAGGGCATACATAGTTTCCGGAGCTATTATTCGTTTGGACAAAGTAGATAACGGAATTGCAGTCAAACTGAGTCTTAACGTGTTTACAAATCCGGACTATAGTCTGATTATGATGCCCACAGCAGAAGCTTCGCTGGGAGTTTCTCCCTCAGTTTTAAAACCCGAAGACGATATTAAGACTGTCACCGAAGCAATTAGCGCGGTTACCGATAGTTTAATTTCAAGCATTTTTGACAAGATTAGACAAGAAGCGGACCAGTGATCATGTTATTTTTTGACCGAGCCGGGAGGATAGGGAAATGTCGGAGCAATCACAAACTGTAACCAATACGCCTTTGGGACAACCGAAACGTCGTATTCGTAATCTCCTAATAGACAGGCAGTTTCAACTAAAATGGGTTACTCGTATAATTCTTATTATAACGGTAATCGTACTAATTATGGGATACTTCCTCTACAAAACAGTTGCAGATGCTACTGACCAAATGCTTGCCCAAAAGTTGGGCGATTTAGAGCTGACAGAATCATCTGTAAAAGCTTTTATGACTCAAGCCGAACATGACAAACACCTTACCATCTACAAACTCGCAGCATGGTTGATAGCTTTGGCTGCATTTGTCAGTACTGCAACCATCATATTAACCCATAAAGTCGCAGGACCCATTTACAAAATGCGCAAGATTTTTCGCGTAGTCAACGACAGCAACCTTTATATCACCGAACGCCTAAGAAAAGGCGACGAACTAAAAGAAGCATTTGATGATTTTGATGATATGCTGAGAAGACTGAGGGAAAAAAGACGCACCGACCGAGAAGTTCTGTGCACAGTACGCGAGATACTCAAAGACAAAGACGGACAGGCACAAGAAGTTCTTAAAGATTTGGATGCAATAATAGATAAATACCAAAGCAGTGTTCAACTCAACTCTTAAAGCTGTGACACTTAAATTAATTTGTCTATTTTGCTGCGTTTTGAGATTGTAACTATTTTATAGTAGGGGGCGATTTTTTTTACGCAAAACAGCTATTTGACACAACGAAAACCCATGCCCACATATTTAAAAGGAGGATCATGTAAAACTCGGTCTCCCGCTCGCTGTCCGGCTGTTGATCCTATTCCTCCGCCTCTTAAAACTTTGTTATGAGCCCATTCTTTAGTAGCCCCATTGTACATTTTGGGTACTTCTTTAAAGGTGGATTTGTCATAAGAGGGATAAAACCAATCAGCTGTCCATTCATGTACGTTGCCTATAAGATCACATACACCTTGTTCTGAATTACCGGCAGGCCGAGAACAAACAGGGGAAGTAGAACCTTTCCATTTTCCGCAATTAATAGCTCCTTCTTCATCCAATGCCGCACGATCACAATCAGCCGGTTCGTTTCCCCATGTAAACTCAATTTCCTTTCCTCCGCTTCTAGCCATGTATTCCCATTCTGCTTCTGTCGGCAGTCTGGCACCCAACCAGGCACAGAACACTGTAGCCTGATACCAATCCACAAAATTCATGGGATGATTCTTACGATCACTCTTATCCCAATTTGAAAGTTTTGGGTCGGCTTCAAGTTGTCTCCAACAAACCTTTTCATCCACACACGCATCAAACTGTTCCACTGTAACTTCTGTCTTCAACACATAAAAAGAGCTCAGTGTTTCTTCATGTTTAGGATACTCAAAGGGCCCTCTTTCTCCCTTATTACTTCCCATCTCAAAAGAACCTCCTTTAATATAGACCCATTCAACTTCCGGCAAGTTCTTTACAGATGAGCCTCCATCGTTCTTTCCGCGACATGAACACAACGAAATCAGGGACACGCCAAATGCAAATAGAAAAACTATTAATTTTTGCATAATAACAGACACTCCTTATAAAAACACCTTTTAGATCTAATTTACAAATCTGTCGACAACGAAGAATAGAACAAAAAAAGAAACACAATGTTAATTGACACAAATCTGTTTAGTATATTTTTTGCAGTTGAAATAGTTAATTCTAGAAAACAACGACACTATTTCATAAGGGAATGACTCAAATAGATAGATAGAACTAAAATTCAAAATAGAAAAGGAGCACATATGATGGAAAAAATTAATTACGGGATAATCAAAAACATGGGTACAGGAGATTTTGACAAGGTTCTAAATGACATCACAGAAGCTCTAAAAAAGGAAGGTTTCGGGGTGCTAATGGATATAGATGTGCAGTCAGTTCTAAAACAAAAGATAGGCGCAGAAATGAGCAAATACAGAATTCTGGGAGTATGCAATCCAAGTTTAGCAAAGGGAGCACTTGAGATGGAACCGCTCATAGGGCTGCTACTGCCATGCAATGTAGTTATAATGGAAGATAAAAATCGTGATATTGTCGTTGCTGCTGCTGATCCCAAAGAGATGTTTAAAATAGTGGGAAATCATGAACTGACAAAGACAGCAGATTCAGCGGCCGAAAAAATAAATCGAGCAATCAACTCACTATAATAATTTTGTTTTGCACATATTGTGTTTGCTCTTCTATCGCCAATTCTTGATATTCAGTACGTACAGGTTGCCAAAGAGTTGTTTTTGTTTCAAACTCACAAGGTACTTTGGGTCAGTAAACCAAGTTCCAAATTAACCACAAAGGAGACACATGTAATGAGTTTGTTATACAAAACAGACAATAAAACAGGTCAGCAAAAACTTTATGTTCTGCTGGTCAGCTCGATCTCAATACTTGCAATGTCGGGATGCGCAAAATACAAACAGCAAATAGCATCTCAATCATCAAAAATATCTACATTGGAAGAGGAAAACAAGGGTCTCAAACAAGAAAAAGAAAGTCTGTTAAACGATAATTCTTCTTTATCCGCACAAAAAACTTCTTGTGATGAAAATGTAGTCGACCTGCAATCTAAAATCGCAGACATGGAATCAGCTGCAATTACCTTAAACGAAAAAATAGAAGCGTTGGAATCGGAAATTGAGATTCTAGGCTCGGGGAAAATTGAACTTACTAAAGATTTGGCCGCAAAAGAAGCTATGTTGGCTGAAATGCGAAAAGAAAAGGCTTTAGCAAAAAAACGCATGGACACAATGAAAAACATGCTCAAGAAATTTAAAACTCTAATTGCCGCCGGTAAGTTGAATGTAAAAATTCGAAACGGAAAAATGGTATTGGAGTTGCCTTCGGCAATTTTATTTGAATCAGGTAAAGCTGAACTTTCTGAGGAAGGACAGAAAACATTGGTTGAGGTTGCTGAGGTGCTTTCTAAGATTAAGAATCGTGAGTTTCAAGTAGCCGGACACACTGACAGCGATCCGATTAAAAGCAGCGGTTTTTCTTCAAATTGGGAGCTTTCAACATCCAGAGCTCTGGCTGTCGTGATTTTCTTAGAAAAAAACAAAATGAACCCCAAATATCTCTCGGCAGCAGGTTACTCTGAACATCAACCGGCAGAATCCAACAAAACCGATAAAGGTAAATCAGCGAATAGAAGAATAGAAATTACCCTTATGCCCAATTTGGACGAGCTTCCGGATCTATCAGATCTTGAAAAAGAGTTATCCAAATAACCTGCTCTACTTCTCCATAAAAATAGTATCAAAAGAAAATTTTATGATCAAAGGGTACCTTTCTAGACGGTAAAGCCGTATATTCCTTCTATGACAGAGGGGACAACAACACAGCTCGGACTGACATTTGTATTCGCAGCGGTGGCCGGCTTAATGGCGCTCTTACAACATGTGGAGAAAAGCTCTTCTATTCGCTTATGGATGTTTTCATTTCTGTTTTTTGCATGTGATGCGGCTGTCAGTGCGGCACGCCATGCTTATGATCTTTCCCCCAAAATAGGTATTTTAGCGTGGTGCTTTTTAGCGTCAGGTGCAATAGCCGGTTTGTTCGGAACTTTAAGTTTCTTAGGGAAGAAACCGTCAAAAAGGGTTTATGTTTTTAGCGTTTCCACTGTATTTCTCTTGATTTTGGCAATATTGCTTAAAATACCTGCGGATATTCTTCGCCCAATCATTTTTTGCACCATCGGTGTTGTATTTGCGTGGACCGGTATTACCGCTTACAGAGAAGGTATTGTCGGAGGAGCCGGACGATGGGTGGCCGCCTCTGCTTTTTTTGCAGCTGCAACTTACGCTATTCTTTGGCCGTTGCTATACCAATTACCCATCATGTTAAAATTGGAGTTTTTTTTGGATCTCACAATCTTGCTTTGGGCAGCTAACGGAGTTCTGTTAATGCATTTTGATAGATCAAGACATAGATTGCGAGAGTTGGCAGCTCAGGAATTGGCGCTTAAGGAAAAACTGGCTCAATCTGAAAGGGTTGATGCTCTCGGTCGTCTTGCAGCAGGTCTTGCTCACGATTTCAATAATGTTTTAACTATTGTTATCAACGGCTCAGATTTGGTACTGAAACAACTTCAAGACCAACCGGATATTGCCGATAAACTTCTGACAGTGCGCCAAGCAGCAGAGGGTGCTGTAGGATTTACAAAGCAGCTTTTAGCACTCGGACGGCGCCGTCTGCCGGGAAGAAAACCCACATTGGTTTCTGATGCTCTGAGCCGCGCACTTAGAATTATAGTACCTTCCCTTCCTTCCAATACCAATCTGGATATTAAATCTACGCCGGAAACACTGGTTGTAAACGCAGCAGAGGGTCAACTTGAACAGCTTTTTATTAATTTGGCTATCAACGCTGCTGATGCAATGCCGGACGGAGGGCATCTTAAAATAGAAGTGTCGACAAAACAGAATGAATCAAAAGCTCTTTTGGTAATTAAAGATACCGGTATAGGTATGGACGAAACCATTATCGCACGTGTTTTTGATCCGTTTTTTACAACTCGTGATGCTTCAGGGGGAACCGGCTTGGGTCTGGCCGCTGTATATGCAATTGTACAACAATTGGGAGGAGATATTAATGTTCAGTCTAAAGTCGGACATGGAACTGTGTTTACCATTGAGCTTCCGCTATATTTGTCAACAATAGAACGCAAGACAATAGAGTCTGAACAATTTAAGCCTTCTGCAATAAAAATTTTAGTTGTAGATGACTACAAAACAGTTACCCACACCGTTACAGAAAGTCTTCGTTCAGTAGGCTTTAACGTATCCGGCTCTTGCGATCCTCTTGAAGCATTGAAAATAGCTGCTTCTGATCCTCCTGATATCTTATTGTCCGATGTTTGTATGCCTACAATGAGCGGCCCCGAGTTAGCTGATCAAATTAAAAAAAGTTGCCCGAATATCAAAGTAATTTTTATGACCGGCATTGCACAAGAACCAGATGCTGAATTACAAAAAGAAGGTGCAATTTGGATCGTTAAACCGGTAGATGTAAAATCCATTATAAATGCAGCGCAAACACTTCTCGATCAAAGGCAATCAGAAATCCCCGTTCGACAATGAGCCTTTCACTTTAGATAGGATATCGTTATCGTCAATAAAATGTACCAATTCCTCTGCCATTCGGTAGTGAACAGATGTTGTCGGATGCCAATCTTCTCCCCATGGCGGAGACTGTTCTTCAAGCTGAAGCAGGTATAGAAGATCATCACCTGTTTGTTTTCGGAGTTCAATAATAGTTGTCAAAGCCGCAATAGTATCCGTAAGAGCATTATAACCGTCAGGATATATATCAGAGAGCATCGGGCCTACTGCAATAATAAAAGCCGTTTGAGGATAGTGTGATCTTAAGACAGTTAGAAAATCCTCAAAGGCGTTTTTATAATGTCTTTTTATATCAGCTATATCTTTTGCACCTTCACTCATATCATTAGTGCCAAGATTTATAACAGTAATATCTGGAATATATCTAGAAACATTCCAAATCGGAGAATTTGCTTCATCTGGTAAAACTAGATCATATATCTCAGGAATAGTCAGCCCAGGGTCATCTGCCCAATTTCGATAAATACCTCGGCCGGAATAGGCTACGGACATGTATTCGGCATTTAACATTCTGGCTGCCACAGCACCCCAAGCATTGTATGCGTTTTCGTTTTCTGAGGTAAACTGGAAATACTCAGGAGTCATAGTTGAAATTTCATTTCCGTAACCGCAGGTTATTGAATCGCCGATAAACTCAATTCGATATGGTTTAAAAATCGGAGGAAGTACTTTTTTATTTGCTTTAATTCTAAACCCTAGAAAAGCCCCTTTGCCGGCGTTGGTATAACCGCCAAGGCAACTCTCAACTCGTTTGAATAGTTCTACGGAGTGCTCTCCTTCACTCAAATTACGCGCAAGCACATATTCATGATCTCCGGGCAGCGTCTCCAATAAAAAAGGTTCATTATTATCAATAATTACATTGTAGTAAACCGGCATTTCGCCGTTTCCAAAATCTCTTAAACGCACATCAATAGAGTCCCCCTCAAATCGCATTCTAATTGAGATGCCTGAATGAGCGAAAGAGGGTGCATATTTGTTAGAGCAATCTATTCTTCCAAAATATAGAATATCAGGATGATATGGCATAATATCCACAAGACCGTCCTGTGCCGGCGGTCCTATTTGAACAGGCTCAAAAAAACCACATACATCGTTTTTGGGCATGGTAACCCCTTTTTTTTTCCTGAATGTTTCTTTTGTAACCGAATCTGTCGTACAGCCTACGCAGAAAAGTAGTAGCATTAAAAGCGTCTTCATAAAGTTTATCAGGCAAATACGCTGATTCTCTTTTGGGGGGAATTTCATTGTTTGTAATTATAGTTTTTTATCGTTGGCCGTTAACGCAGTATTGTTTCCTAATGCGGCTCTCAACTCCATCAATCTACGCTGAACTAAATCGTTTATGCTGTTTTGTGTCCAGCCGTCAGCAGTACGCTTACCGGCTGGAATTCCGGTAAGAATTTCAATACCCTGATCAATCGTTGTAATTGCATAAATATGAAACTTATTGGAACGAACAGCGTCGATTACTTCTTTAGATAACATCAGGTTTTTTACATTGGATTGCGGAATAATCACGCCCTGATCACCTGTAAGTCCTTGAATCTTACAAACACGAAAAACACCTTCGATTTTATCGTTAACGCCACCTATCGGTTGTATTTCGCCCACTTGATTTACTGAACCGGTTACTGCAATTCCCTGCTTTATTGGACATTGCGACAATGATGATAACAAAGCATATAGCTCGGCGCTTGAAGCTGAATCGCCGTCTATTTCATCGTAGGATTGTTCAAAGGTTATTGATGCGGAAAATCCAAGCGGGCAGGTGCGAGCATAACGGCCTCCCAAATATCCTATTAGGATAAGAGAGCCCTTATCGTGAATTGCACCTGAAAGCCTTACTTCTCGATCAATATTAACAATACCTCGACTGCCGGCATATGTACGCGCAGTAATTCTAAGCGGAGTACCGAATGAGTTTCCGACAATGTCGAACAGCGCAATACCGTTGATTTGTCCCACAGTTGTGCCGCTTGTTTGAATTAGAATTCCTCCCTCTCTGATTTCGCGATCCACTGCATCCACAATAGCGCTTTCCCTTTGTCGCGCATCCAAAAGAGCTTCCTCTACGTGTTCATCTTTAATAATTCTTGACCGACGTTCCAAAGCCAGTGCGTTTGCTTCTGCTAAAACATCCAGCAATTCCGCTCTCCTGGTTGTCATTCTCTGCTGATGTCCTGCCCTTCTTGATGCATATTCTATGAGCCTGGCTGCTCCTGATCGATGAAGAGGAAGATGTCCCTCTTCAATACATACTTTGCCCAAAAACTGAGCTGTATGCATGACTGTGTTCTTGGTTCTCGGCATAGAAGTATCGAAGTCAGCCTTTATTTTAAATAATCGACCGAATTCTTCATCTTCGAGCTTGAGAAAGTAAAAAGCATCATGTCCGCCTACCAAAATAACCTTCAATTGGATAGGAACAGCTGAAGGTTTCATCATACCGGCTATGCGAGTTTTCCCCTCCATTCCGCCGAGTCCCTCGTCCACCCTAACTTCTTTATGTCGTAAAGCTCTTTTAAGGCAATCCCACGCATTTTCATTAGTCAACAGCTCGCCGGCCTGAAGCAAAAGATAGCCGCCTGATGCTCTATGCAAAGCTCCCGCTCGAATCATAGTATGATCAGTGACAAGACCGCCGTGAGTTTCTCTGTATTCAAAATATCCTGCCAAGTTAGCAGCTGACGGAATACGCTCCACAACAACAGGTGCCCCTTTTTGATTGGTTCGATCAACCAACACATTAACCTGATAAATTCGATGAGGGTCAATAGACGGGAAATCAGGAGTATCATCATTTTCGGAACTATCTCTCCGTCTGTCTTCTTCCGAAGCCAAAAAAACTTGATGGTTTTCCAAGACGGAAGTTTTAACCTCTGTCAGAAAGTTGGAAATACCTGAACCGTATTTTTTGTACTTGTAAGACACCTCGTTGATGATATCTGTAACAATTGGAGTAATAGTTCGGATTTCGGCATCAATAAGGCGTTTTCGATGATTTCTTTCAAGTTGTCTTCTTCCATAAGTAAAAGCATCAAGATGTTCTTGATAGGCCACCAGCTTTGACTCAATACGATTTCTTTCTCGTTGAGGCAATTTGGCAAAAGTTTCCTCATCCAACGGAATACCGTTTTTTAGAGCTATTACTCGGATATTGTCGGATTCTTCTTCAATTCTTAAACCGAGTTTTTCTGCTGCCTTAGATGCTCGACTAATGAGATCGTCCGCCTTTTTCCGTGTTTCAGATACAATACCGGCTCTAATATGACCGAAAGCCCCTTCAGATAAAACTCGCGGTATCATTTTTTCGAGTTCGCTTACCACTCGTTCCATATCTTTGGCAAAAACCCGACCCTTTCCGGCTGGAAGATTTAGAGACTTAGGTTCTTCCGGTGTTTCAAAATTGTACACGTAACACAAATCATCAGGTAGAGCTTCTTGTTCAGCTCGCTCCTTAAGAATGCGCTCCAAGGTCGATGTCTTTCCGGATCCCGGTTCTCCGACTGCAAAAATATTAAAACCTCTTGTTCCAATGCGAAGCCCTATATCGATAGCTCGCATTGCTCTTTCCTGACCTACCACTTCTTTGTCCGGTGTTAAATCCTCTGTAGTATTGAATTTTAGCCATGAACTCGGCAGAGTCTGCGTTAATTTCTGATGAGAAATCCGATATTTATTGTATTTTTTCATCATATCCTGTTCTTGCTTAGCCTGTCATACGACATTTTTTTCTAAATACATGTCTATTGATTCTCACAACACAAACGGCGCGATATCGCAATACTTCAAATGTGCTATGGAAAGGGTATTTTTATTTTCTTGGGAAGAAAGATTTACAGAAGTTGTATAATTGGGTTCAATATCAACAAAGGCCCATGCAAGATCACCGTTGGGATAAACATACGGCTTAGAGGCAACCGTCATGGGAGCAAATATACTTTCTGCGTTTGATAGAACCATTCCATCCGGCGTGAAAAGCTGCATTACAGTTCCGTCATATTTACCAAAGCAGGTCTCTCCTCTTATGTTACAGTCAGTAACTCTATTCCACGTAAGAAGAATTCGGTCAGTTCCGTAAGGAGCAATATGGAGATTAGTCTCATCACAGTCAGGTGTTTCGGTAATCCATTTAGGTAAACCTACCGGCTGAAAATCTTCGGTTAGTCTCACCAGAGCAATATCATGAGTAGTCTCAGCAGAGGATGCATCTGTTCCGTTCCATCTTCTTGACGTCCAAACGGTAACATAAGTTCCGTCCGCCATGCGAACAGCTCCTCCCATTGAACCTCCTACATATCCCCTGGTATATAGCTCTCTAGAAATATTTGTATAGTTTCCGTCTTCTAGAAGCAAATTCAAGCCTGGTGCCGGAGTGTTATCAGAAATGCAAGTTGCAAAAAAACTGTCATCTTTCCATATCACATCTGCATCTCTCATAGTACCGCACCTAAAAGACCATTCTAGAGAAGACTCACCATATGAATTAATAAGAACCATTTTATCTCCAAAATAAAATGCTGACGGATGATCCATTCCGCCTCGAACCTCAAAATATGCTGCAAACATATCATTGTTCCAGGCCAATTGCCCCCTAAAGTTCTCAACACTATTGTAATCAGATGCTCCGTCGACACTTCTTGTTCCGGTCAAAACAGTTCTAATTGAATTTCCGTTTTTAAAATTACGTATCCAAACAACGGCTTTTGCCGGACGATCTGAATCCCCCACTGCAGGGTCATCTCCCTCATCAAGCTGTCTTGTCAACAAAGCAAACCCATCATTTGTAGAAACAAAACCGCCAAGACCTACTCCAGTTATCTCGATATCTTCCCCGTCTCGTTTTCTATCCACTGTAATGGGTGTTACAAAAACAGAAGTCTCGTCTCTGTTTGCCCAAGCAATATATCCATTGTTGTCTGTGCCGAAATCCAAGACAATACGAGAATAGATCCAAGCATGATCATACCCCCTCTCAACATATTTGATATTATCTTGCACCTCAATTTGAGTAACACTAAGCCTGGATTTCAAGGTGTTTTCACATAACAATTCTTCATCAGTATTGCTGTCCGACGAATCATTCTGAGAAAAGGAATCTTCTCCTTCGTCATTTGTGACATCATCAAAAAACCTAATACTTCTGCATCCCCCAAAAATAAGTATCGAAAACGCTCCCCAAAAAATAGTCATGTTAAGTGCATAATCAAATAAGCCTTTCTTTTTCTTTTGTGCAAAATCTTTCATATGTTTATTTTATCAGTGCTTGGAAAAAGAAACATCAGGTTAAGCATTTTATTCTTACCAATTCTAAACTTTTACAACCTATTTCCTATTGTTGTAAACAATCATGATAAAAAGATACCAAAAGACTACTGAATAACTTTGGCGAGACTTAAGACTTTCGATGATAGTTTCATACCCTGGCTTTGAGAAGCTTTTAAATTGATTACTATCTTAGGCTTGCTGTCTTCTACTGTAAGACCTATCGCACACCCCTTGCCGGCGAGGCTTTCTGTGGCACCCAAGGTAGCCCTTTTCTTGTCCACAGCAAGCTTAAGTACAGAAGCAATCAATTTATCATCCATACCTTCGGGAACATACAAAATATCCGATGAGGCTGCGTCACCGAGAGACGAATCTGACACTTGGACGACTTGCACCTTAATTTTTTTGCCGTTTAAATCTAGACCGTTCAGCTTATTAAACCCGTCTTGCAAAGGTTGCTTCTTACCGGAAGTTTTAGAGTCGATAAGAACTGCTATAGATACTTCATTGCCGGCTTTTGTTTGTATATTGTAATCATATGCTAAAACTTTAAAAAAAATAGCTGCCTGCAAGTGCTCCGGAACGCCCTGAGCATTTGCCCCAATGCAAAAGAAAATAATCGTTCCAAATGCAGCAACTCGGAACATAGAAAACATAAGTTGCTTTATTTTTATTAAGTATGTAATTTTCGCCTCCCTCATCTCAATATTTTTGACGCTTCTCCATTTATTTCATTCATCCATTTGTCATCATTCTATTCGAAATTTCGCCACTAGTTCTTCCATTTCTTTTGCTCTGTTATTGAGCTTTTCCCCATATTTTTCCAATTGGTGAACCGCCCCTAAATTTCCTTTGGATAAGTCATCAATCTGAAACATTGATGATGACATTTCTTTAAGACCTTCAACTTGTTTTTGTGTATTTATAGAAATTAACCTGGCTGCCTTGGCTGTACTATTTATAACATCAGCCAGTCTGGTAATAACCTTTCCGGTTGTTTCGATACTCTCCATTCCTCGTCCTGTGCGTCGACGACCGTCTTCTGATACTTCTGCAATATTTTTAATTCCTTTTTTTACATTGCTTAATGTTTGTCTAACGGTATCAGTAGCTTCTCTAGACTGTACTGCCATCTGTTTGATCTCTTTGGCTACAACAGCAAATCTCAAACCTGCTTCCCCCGCCTTGGCCGCCTCAATTGAAGCGTTGACAGCCAAGAGTTGTGATTGTTTGGCCACATCAGCCACCGATTGAATAATCATATCCACATGACTTAATTGGGCATTCATTTGTTCCACTGCTTCCACAATGGTTTGCACTTGATCTCGAACACTGTGAAATTGGTTTACCGAATCCTGAACAACGGCTAGACCGTCACCTGAAATCTTCACTGAGGTTTCAGCAGCTTTTGAAATATCTTGTGCACTGTTTGCGGTTTCCTGACCTGCTGACTCCATTTTCTTTGAAGTTGTAAAAGTTTCAGCAACATTGTTGACTTGATGACTTGCTGCATCTGAGAGACGCCCGGACGATGCTATTATATCGTCTGCCAAGCCGGCTAACTGACCTGAAGCCTGCTGAATGGCACTTACATTGTTTCGAAACGATTCTGTGGTTTGATGTAGGGCATCTCTCATAGATTGAATTTCCAGCGTTTCTTCCTCGGTTCCAATTTTAAAATTGTCTATTCTAAGGTCGCCGTCTCCTATGTTCTTCACAATCGCAATTAACTGCGAAATGGGTTTCAGTACCGTTCTATTCATCGCGTAAGCAAAATACAAAGTCATAATCGCGATAAGAACAATGCAGGAGATAACTCCTACAATCCTAATAGTAAGACTTCTTTCGTGTATGCGCTTCATAGAAAAGCCGATTGATATATGACCGACAATATTTTTTTGTGAAAAGATCGGTTTTACGGCATGAATAATTGCGTCATCAGCAAAAACTGACAGTTCTTTTAGGCCCTTTACTTTGGAACCGGTGTCTTGAGGAACTTTTCCGCTTTTTGAAAATTCAGACCCATCTGCCTTATATACAACAGCGTATGTAAATTCCTGATCCTCACTAAGACCGGCCAAGGTTTCAGCAGCAGCGTTATTGTCATCAAAATCTATTGCAGCCCCCAGATTAGCCCCCATAAGAGTAACCAAGGCTCTTGCCTTCATCTTCATTCCGTCTTCAAGCTGACTGACTAAAAAGGATGAAATAAATAAAGTGGCAGAAATAGCAACAACGCCGATACCGGTTGCGAGAGTGGTGTTAATTCGACTGCGAAGTGAACGTTGTCTCTGGCGTTTAATAAATTTCAATTCGAAATCACCAAATCAAATAGGTGCTCCACTTTGTTAATACAACCCGAGATAGTCATCACTCTTCTCTCGTCTGAAACAAACCTTTTATAGTTAGCGTCCAAAAATGCAATTACTTAACGAAAAAGTAACTGTGTTGATAATACTTATATTTTCTTTTTTGACTTCGACAACACTTTTTGTCTCGTTTTTAAGAATGCAAAGCACTTAGAACGTAAAATAAGTTTATCTCAACTGTAAAGTATTAATTAGCTCTTCCGGTTCAACTACTTTTGGAAGAATGCTGTCCACACCGGAAGCCAATGATATTTTTGTAATGTCCATTCCGGTAAGAACAACTGCTCTCAATATCGACGGATACTCTTTTTTCCATCTAGCCGCTAAATCTATTCCAAGAGGTTGTCCCGGACCGAACCAATGATCACAAATTAAGTGCGTTATTTGTCCTGACTTGAGTATTGTTTCCGCCTCCCAAGGATTTGTAGCGGTTTCAATTCGCTTGACTTGTCGATCCAGCAAACGAGTCAGTGCTCGACAAACGGATCTTTCGTCATCGACAATAAGAAGAACGAATTCGGATTCTGATTCGCAACTCACGATTTCAAGCGCATTTTCGTTTTGAGCCCTAAGGCTGTTTCAAATAATGATAGACTAAAGGAGTTATTGACAGCAACTCATTTTCTTAAATACCACACAGATCAAATTGAAATACGATTATTTGATTCAAGAGCAACAGTTATTGTTATTGCGTCACATATTTCAGGCGATCCGAAAAACTGAATCGGTCCCGGATAAGTATAGGATTCTGTAAGAGCCCACTCTGCTCGTTTCTCCGCAAAAGCTTTAAAAGGCGCACCGTCCAATTTAACCAAAGCTTTTTGGATTACCGGCTTGTCTTTACCATGGCGACGTTCCATATTCATCAACATTGTCGCCGGAATACCGCCTGCTTGCCATTCATCAGAAACCGATGCCAAGTTTGATACAGATGATATATATCCTGTTAATCGGTTCTGTGCCAAACCTGCTGCTGCATATCCAAGTGAATAGGCATAGTCCGAATCAAAATTTGAAGGATGAGCACATCGACCCTCATATCCGTAAAAATGATTTAATGCTTTTAACTTAAACTCTTTTCCGATTCGGTTCTTGAGTTCTTTGTCTACCAATTCAATTAGAAGTTTTTCTGTTTCAATAAGAGAAACCTGTACGTTTCCATGCGGATCGCGGTCCAAGAAAAGTTGAAATTGGATTGCTTTGGGAAGCGAATTGAGAACCGCTGCACTTTCTTGTGAAAGTTCTTTTAGAACTCTAGTCGCTTTGTCCGAAACCTCGGGGAGGGATTCCAGTTCCTTCTCCAATTTTGCCATTTGGTCGTTCAGTTCGGATATCAGCTTTTTCACATCAGGCATAAACTCTATAAGCCCTTCAGGAATAATAGCTACTCCAAAATTCTTACCGGCATTTTTTCTGGATTCTACAACATCAGCAATCTCGTTTACAACTTGCGACAGAGTCATGCCCTTTTGTTCAACCTCTTCAGATATGAGGCATATATTGGGACAGGTCTGAAGGGCGGTTTCCAATGCTATATGTGAGGCGCTTCTGCCCATTATTTTGATAAAATGCCAATATTTTTTAGCTGAATTTGCATCGCGAGCTATGTTACCGATCATTTGAGCATAGGTTTTACAAGCTGTATCAAACCCAAAAGGCGTTTCGATATATTCATTTTTTAGATCACCGTCTATGGTTTTCGGGCAACCTACTACTGAACAATCCGTTTTCTTATTCTTAAAATATTCAGCTAAAACGGCCGCGTTTGTATTTGAATCATCGCCGCCTATAATTACGATGCAATCCAATCGGTTTTTCTTTGCTACTTCAAGACAAGATTCAAACTGTTTTTCGGTTTCTAATTTAGTACGTCCGGAACCTATCATGTCGAAACCGCCGGAATTCCGGAAGTTATCCATATGACTATCAACGATTTCAATAAACTTACCGTGTTCAAGTCCGCTGGGACCTCCCAAAAATCCGAGAACTCTACTATCTTTGCTGATAGATTTTACGCCGTCAAAAATACCGGCAATAACATTATGACCGCCGGGAGCTTGTCCTCCTGACAGTACAACTCCCACAGTAAGAGGTTTAAGCTCTGTAGCTTTACCGGAAACAAAACGAACAACCGGTGCTCCGTAGGTATTTGGAAACAGGCCCTTAACAGCAGCCTGATCTGAAATAGATTCGGTCGTCCGGCCTTGTTCCAAGGCAACATCCTTTAGTCCTTTTCTCAAAGCTGTAGGAAGTTTAGGGGAGTATTCAGCTCTGGCGCTGCACAAGGTTGAACGAGTTTTATTCATTGTATTTCTCCTAGTAATCAAAAGGTTATACCGCTAATTTAGCGGGTCAGTTTTTCAAGCGGGATAGTAATGATATAGTTGTGTGACTTCAACCGAAAAGAAAAGGTTTGCTACAGCAAAGGTTATTCGTGTCATCGACTATGCAGAAATTCAACAACAATTATTCCTCTCAAGATTCGTTGCGACGTTGCTTTTAAACAGATTGGTAAGCTGTAAACGGTTGAATCACGAGTATTTCGTCGGTAAAGCTCAACAGGATTCTTAGCACACTGTTCGTCAAGCGTATAACGGTCATATTCAATCAACGATAATGCAGTGGGCCAATCCTGCGGCGATTTTTCGAGAACTCCTCCTTGCTTTATCCAGAGTGCTGAATCCCGAACATTTGACAACTGTTTCAACGAGTCTAATAACAATCGAATAGCTTCAATATCTTCAAATTCTATCACCGCTTCCATTTGCTTGGCTGCAAAGACAACCAAATTCTCGGCTGAGATATCGCTATTCTTCGATGCACACACAGACGTAGACGATTCAACTTGGTTGGAATCGCATCGGCAGGTTGTTGATCCGCATGCAGTAATCCACATAAATATTGCTATCCATTGTATCATTTTCATATAGTGCATCTTTTTATGAAACTTAAATATCCTTCATTTCGGCTGAACCGATTACGGCGAACCGGTTCTTAGCGGACCGCCTCTGGCTGTTGACCACAGAAGACAATTTTCTGCCGAGCCGGGCATTGTGAATACATCCATTCCGTGATCAAAGGTTTGTACAAAAATCTCAAGCTGACCGTCTCCGGTAAGGTCTGCCACAGTGGGGGCCGACGGCGCTCCGTTACCGTTTCCGTTGTGTCCCGGATTCGGCAAGGCAATATCAAAAAGCAGTGCACCTGACGGGTCGAGAATCATCAAACTACCGGAATCGTCAGAATCGGGATCTCCATATGTTGTAAAAAGAATTTCGGGTATGCCGTCTTTGTTGAGATCGGCAACAATCGGCTCTGACGAATACATAATATTTTTTCCGTGCATGTAGTCGCGCCGCCATATTCTTTTACCCGATGCGTCAAACATATACATATATCCGTCATTGAGCGACACTATAATCTCCGGTCGCTTATCTCCTGTAACATCAACGGTTGCAGCTGCCGGTATTCCTGACGGAGGATACCAACCGTTCACCTTGATCGGCATATCTCCTCTCGGCAACACCTCCCAACTTTCTTTGCGCATGGCGGAGCGCTCACCGTTTCCGTGAGCTCCCTCCAGCACCATCAGAGCATAGGCTTGGGTTTCATAGGGCTCATGCATTTCAATATTAGGCACACCGATTACTTCACTTTTCCCATCAAGATCCAAGTCAACAACATTTGGAGGAGAAGCTGTCCATTGAAGCCACTCTGTCCAACTCGGACCCGGCCATTCACCTTCGTGATTGTGGTAGTGGGCTTCTTCAATACTTAAATCAGCATAACGAATAAACTGACCCCAGGTAAGTCTCTCTCCTTGAAATTCAGAACTTCGATTGGTAAACCATGGCGATGCATCAATAGCTACGCCGTCTAGTTTAAACGCCTGTATATGGTGGTTGTCATAAGTAACAATAACCTCCAAGTCATCATCATCATCAATATTGCCTATTCCGACATTGAGACCGTAACATCCGTAGCCGTTGTGACCGTAACCGTTGCGATCAGCATCGTTGCCCGAACCTGAAAGTGCGTTGTATCTCGGCCAAGCAGGACTGTGACCTCCGGCCGGCTGAAACATGGAACCGTTTGAGCCGAATACAAATACCTGTGCGCCGCCGTTTTCAGAACGTTGAGTCTGGGTTGTTGTAGCTATGATTTCAATATTTCCGTCTCTGTCTAAATCTGCAGCGGCCAAGCCTCTAACCTCAGGCGATTCCCCTGCTGCTGTGGTATCAGCCGGCCATCCGTCTTTTACAACCATAGCACCGTCCCTCCACTCCCATGCCCAGACATTTGAGTTTTTGCCGGCAACTATCTCTGTTATTCCGTCACTGTCCAAATCAGCTACTACGTGCGGCGCATAGACCCTTCCTGAGCTGTCGTCAGTCCGGAACAGCAATTCACCGTCATCGGAAAATACGTAAATATCGTAATATGCAGCGATCAACTCACGTTTTCCGTCACCGTCTAGATCATACACGATTGGAGAAGCATACCATCCGGTTTGACCGGAAAGCGACATCAAGAGTACAGGTTCTTGGACCTCACCTTCGCTCACATCCTCTTCGCACACAGGTGACAGGTCCACATCCGGGTCTCCGTCGCTGACTACATCCTCACCGTTTGAGTCACGATGGTATTCCTCGCTGTCAGCCGAATCACCGTCTCTGCACTGCATGCTAAAAAATCCCGTCGCAAAAAGCACCGTAAGGATATTCCGTTTCATTGTCGGCCTCCTGTATATCCATAAATATACATAAAAAGATGAAACATCAGTTTAAAATTTCTCTTTAAAGACATTTTTTCGTATCTTTAGTCAAATAAAAGTACTGTCGGTATTTCGACATGAAGACATGCAGATGTATTCGTGCTACATTGAGTTTATGGGACGACAGGTAACCCCACAAACATTTCAAACGAGAAAGGTGACGAATGAAAAAGAATTTCGTGTTCGACACTAATGTACTGCTTTATGATCCGAATGCTCTGCTCTCTTTTGATGATAACAATGTAATTATACCTATTTATGTCATAGAAGAAGTAGACACTTTTAAGAAGGACATGTCCGAACTTGGTCGAAACGCCAGACAGGTTTCTCGTATTTTGGACGAAATGCGGGTCGGAGGGCTTCTTACAGACGGGGTTCCTATTCCCGGAACCGACGGCGGAACCCTTAGGGTTTGTTTTGCCGATGAAGAGTTGCATCACAAATACGCTTTGGGTTCGACAATGGACAACAGAATTCTGTCTGCTGCAGTTCAACTAAAAAAAGAAGAGCCTGATACTCCGCTGGAGTTTATCAGTAAGGATATTAATCTTCGCATTAGGGCGGCTGCCTTGGGGTTACAGGTTTCAGATTATATAGTCGAACGAGCGGACATATCAGAACTGTTCAGCGGCATAAGCTATTTGGAGGCTTCTCCCGAAAACATCGCAGAACTCTATCACAACGGCGAAATTCCAATAATAGGGAAACTTCCTCCCAATTCTTATGCAGTTCTCACCTCACCCGGCAGCGGCAATTCAGCCATCGCAAGGGTAACTCCGTCAGCCCAATCCTTTAAGCTGTTGCGCGGCAACGGCCCTACGGTTTGGGGAATTAGACCGAGAAACAAAGAACAACAGTTTGCTTTTGATTTGCTGCTCGATGACAACATTCGTCTGGTAACCCTGGTGGGACAGGCCGGCACAGGAAAGACCTTGCTGGCATTAGCCGCAGGTCTTCAAAAAGCGGTTGAAGAACAAAAATACCAACGCCTCCTTGTTTCTCGACCGGTTTTCCCAATGGGCAAGGATATCGGTTTCTTACCCGGCGAAATAGGCGAGAAATTAAGACCTTGGATGCAGCCTGTTCATGACAATCTGGAGCTACTGTTGGGCATTTCGACCGGCGATAAAAAGAAAGGCCGCTCAAGCACAGAGTTTTTTGACATGGACCTGATACATATAGAACCGTTAACCTACATACGCGGACGCTCCATTCCAAGACAATTTATTTTGGTTGATGAGGCTCAAAATCTTACCCCTCACGAAGTTAAGACAATAATAACAAGAGCAGGCGAAGACACCAAAGTTATACTGACAGGAGATCCCTATCAAATCGATAATCCATACATCGATGCAACCAACAACGGACTTGTACATGTCGTAAACCGCTTTAGAGATGACCCAATCGCCGGACACATTACACTTTCAAAGGGCGAACGCTCTGATTTGGCAGAAAGAGCAGCCAGACTCTTATAGTTTTCATTTTTTTTATTATGGATACTGTAAGAAAAAAAAGAACTCTGAGAGGAACAGTATTCGGGGGCATATTGTTGGCGGTCCTTGTGTATTTCACCAGACCGTGCCCTTGTTGTAAACCTCACAATACTATTCTGACTGATACAGAATCAAATAGCGCTGAGGCCGACATATCTTCAAAAGAGATCTTTTTCCTCAAGAATAATGATACAGAGCTTGAACATGTAGAATCAGATCCATCAAAAGCCTCAATGCAAACACCTAAATCGATGCGGTAGCATAGTAGTTTAGCAAGAAGGGTCAGCCATGAAAGAAACACTTATTACACTATCACCTCCGGCTCATATTCATTTGATAGGAATCTGCGGTACAGGAATGGGCGCGCTTGCCGGTCTTCTAAAAGAACGCGGTTTTCGAGTCTCCGGTTCGGATTCCAATGCTTTTCCTCCCATGAGCACAGAGCTGGCTCGACAAGGAATTATTGTTATGGAGGGATTTTCCGAACACAACCTCAAGGACCGTCCCGATCTTGTTGTGGTCGGAAATATTTGTCGAAAAGACCATGTCGAAGCCGTTACCGCTCAAAAACAAGGGATTTTGTTTGCGTCTATGGCACGGGTGCTGAAGGATCTATTTTTAACCCATAAAGAGTCGATTGTAATCAGCGGTACTCACGGAAAGACCACAACTACTGCTCTTACAGCCTATTTATTGCAATACGCAAAAAGAGATCCGTCTCTTATGGTTGGAGGAATTGCAGCGGATTTCGGCAAGGGATTTAGATTGGGAGAAGGTCCTGAATTTGTAATAGAAGGAGACGAATACGACAGCGCATACTTTGAAAAATATGCAAAGTTTTTGCTTTATGCACCGAAAGCAGCGGTTATCACTTCAGTAGAGTATGACCATATCGACATCTATCCGTCCTTCGAATTATACAAGAAAGCGTTTCGCGACTTCGCCTCTTCAATCCCTCATCCCGGGCCTTTGGCCGTGTATGCCGGAGATCATGCAGCGGTTGAAATTGCCGAGATATCACAAGCTCAAGTTGTAAAATACGGTCTCACAGACGATGCCGAAAACAGTCAAATGCATTGGCGCGCAACCCCCCTAAGCGACGGCCGATTTGAACTGTTCATAGACGGAATCTTTAGCGGCGAATATCAAAGCGCTCTTAAGGGAAAACACAATCTCAGAAATACCTTGGCTGCGATGATAATGTGTAATTTGAAAGCAGGCATTTCACTTTCTGTGCTCGCTGAGGCTCTGCCAAAATTTAAAGGTGTAGCTCGAAGACAGCAGCTGATAGCCGAAGTCAACGACATCGAAATATATGATGATTTCGCACATCATCCCACCGCAGTATCAGAAACTCTGTCGGCTTTTCGCGAGCAACATCCCAAAAGACGTTTATTAGCTGCGTTTGAACCGCGCTCTGCAACGGCCTGTCGAAGAATCCATCAAGAAGAATATGTAAAAGCCTTTGACGCCGCAGATAAAATTATACTCGCTCCGGTGGGACGGGATCTTCCGGATGATGAGCGTCTCGACACAAATTTGCTTGCCGAGCAGCTTCGACTTAGAGGCAAAGATGCCTGTGCCGCCTCAAATTTTAATGAAATAAAAGATAAAATTATTAAGTGGGCTGAACCCGGAGATACAATTCTGCTTTTATCAAACGGAAGTTTCGGCAATCTGCGTTCAGAGCTTCCGATTTCCCTCGTGAAATAGCATATTCCGTCCAAAGTGTAACATTGTCACCTCACAGATATTGAAACTTGTAAAAACCATATGCAGTTGTTACCTTTTTATTAACAAACAGGTCGATTTATTAAAAATCGACAGAGGAGGCATGTATGAAGTCTTTATTCGGGGTAGTCGGTTTGAGTTTGATCATACTGGGTATCGGCTGTTCTAAATCAAATGAATCAAACAATGATACCGATAGCAAAACCGGTAATCAGCTCGATTCTGAAACCGAGGTTACAAAAGATAGTGCTTCAGAACCGGAAAAAACACCTGACAGCGATTCCACAGGCAAACCTGAAGACACCTCCGCAGACGGCGGCGTTGACGCCGGCTCCGATGCTGATACTGATGTCGATACTGATACCGATACAGATGTTGATACAGACACAGACGTTGATACAGACACAGACATTGATACAGATACGGACGTTGATACAGATACTGACGTTGATACAGATACTGACACCGATGTTGATACAGATACCGATGTTGATACAGATACCGATGTTGACACGGCAATATCCGACGGCCTGATGTGCGCTTACCGAGGAGAAGAACCCCATGTATGCGGATGTGCCGACGGCATAGACAATGACAGCAACGGTGTTACCGACATGGATGACATCGGTTGTTTCGGACCTTTTGATGACGACGAGGCTTCTTTTGCAACAGGCATTCCCGGCGACAACAACGGTTCCAACGGATATACGGAGTGTCCTTTTGACGGCAACAGCGGTCCTGGAAATGATGCTATTTGCTGCAATCCCGAAGATCCGACTACCAATGTAACCCCCAACGGTTGCGATTCATCCGGATGCTGCGAAGTGGATCTCAACAGAAATACAACCGGTGAATTTGTATATGTAAGCGGAACCTGCGATTTCCCGCCGGTATGCGGAACATCGGGAACCCACGGATGTTTCTGCGAAAAAGACGGCGATTGTGATTCAGACCAATTCTGCGTAAAAGACAAAAAAATTGAAGACAGTTATTGTTCAACCTGTAAGCCGTGCATATCAGACACTGAATGCAGCAATCCGTGCAGCTGCGGTGAAATCTGCTTCGGCGGTTTTACCAGACCCCCGGAGGAGTGCGGCAGTACCTCAGACGGAGATGCTGATTCCGACTCAGACAGTGACACAGACGCTGATTCTGACAGCGATACAGACGCCGATTCTGACAGCGATACAGACGCCGATTCTGATTCCGACACTGATGCCGACACAGATATTCACACTTGTGCTAACGGCCTAACCGCATGTCCGAACGGTGTAGGTGACTGCAATGCAGCTCTATTTGAAAGCTGCTTGGGAGGCTGCTGCTATCCCAGATGCGAACCGGGAGTTACTCCCTGCAACATCAGCAGCGATTGTCCGGAAGGAATGGCTTGTATTACAGGATGCTGCATACAACATGTGGTTATCTTATAGTCCTGCAAAGTAACTAAAAACCGCTCAGACAACAATAATTACCGGATCGTCGATAGTAAAGCAGTCGTTAGGCGGAGAGACCCATCTTATTACGTTGTACCAAAACTGGGGTATCTGGAAATAGTTCTCGGCGTTTTTGAACTGCTGTTTCTCCATGTCGTAGCACTGGTTGTGTTCGTCGGCAGTGCCGCCCGGTGTCGGATTGGTATCGTTGTCTCTCCACTGATTGGAGAATATTACCCATTCGTCTGCGAAAACAAATACTTTGCCCAACCCTACTTCCATAGCCACTGCTGCGTTTTGCCCATCTTCTGTCGCCACAACTTGAGCCCCTTCGGGCGCGTTGATGCTGTAGCCCCACTGAGCTCCGACCTGTTCTATATTTTCTGAAATTGGGTGGGGATTCCAACCGTAGATGGGTTTGGTATTTCCCCAACACCAACAGTCATCGCAATGCTCTCCGACATTGAGGCTTAAAAACTCATCATCATTGTAGGATATTCCCGAAATCGGCTCTATCAGACTGTTAATAGCCGCAGTTTCTCTATCACTGTTGATGCCGTCATATCCGGTAAGACTGATCAAACCGTTGCCCTCTTCAACCCAAGCTTTTAAAGCAGCCGCCTCATCGGCTGAGTACGACCAAAACGGACCCCCGACAAAATCAGACTGAAATTGCAAAATTATTACATCAAATTCGGCAAGAAAATCCTCTGTCAGAATCGTACGACTGTTAAACATAGTCACGTAGCAAGAGCTCTTCGTATTAAGCCAATCCACAAAGGCATCCGTATCTGTTTGTCCTGAGCCGCTTGCCGTGGTTCCGATTACTGCCAATCGCAAACAATAGCAGTTTCCGTCTGCGTCACAAACTTCTTCTTTGATAGGCAGATCATCTGCATCTGCATCCGAATCCGCGTCGGCATCGGCGTCAGCATCGGCATCGGCATCGGCATCAGCATCGGCATCCGTATCAGAATCAGAATCAGTGTCCGTGTCTGAGTCTGAGTCAGTGTCCGTATCTGAATCAGAATCAGTGTCCGTGTCTGAATCCGCGTCAGTGTCCGTGTCTGAATCCGCATCAGTGTCCGTGTCTGAATCAGCATCAGTGTCCGTGTCTGAATCAGCATCAGTGTCCGTGTCTGAATCTGTATCAGCATCGGTATCCGAATCAGAATCAGCGTCGCTACTTGATGTATCATTTCCGCTATTGGAAGTATCGTTCGATTCAACGCTGGGTTTCGGTCGAAGCGCCGAATTATCTTCACAATTACAAAAAGCGATTATGACTACTATAATGATAAGTATATTTTTCATAATAACTCCTCTCGCCATTATATAATACTAAGTGTAATTGCTAAGCGAAACAGTTTATTTTTTGTTACAAACAAGACCTCTTACAAAATGACAACAGGAACCTGGCATTCTTTTTCCGGTGACAGCCATTTAAACAGGTTAAGCCAGAATCTTTCTACTTGATACTCGCTATTTGCCCATTCACTGTCGTAGGTAATCCACTCATCTCCCCACATGAAGATTTTTCCGGATCCTATCTCAAGAACTCTTGCCACGTCAAATCCGTTTGCCGTAGCAATTACGGTTCCCAGAGTTCCAAGGGTTTCCTTTCCGTTGTCGACACCCAAACCGTAAACCTCATCCATAACCGGATGAACGGCAAACTCTGTTACGGGTGCTGTTGTTCCTCCTCCTGAATGCAAAATTTCATCAGTTCCGTAGAATATATGAAACTGCTCTAAAAATTCGTTTATCATTCCCGAATCAAAAGCACCTCCCTGATAACCGATCATCGTTGCTATGCCGCCTCCGTCAGCCAACCACCTGGTAATCGCCGCTTCTTCTACAGTCTTCTCTTTAGCAGTAATTTGTCGCCCGCTAATATCAAGAACAACAAGTATATGAATGCCGAGCAACATATCTGAGGTGAGAGCGATATTGCCCAAATTTAGTGCAGGATCATCGCTTCGTGCATTGAGCCAATCTGCAAAAACGTTACCGTCACCCCATACTCCCGGAATTCCCAAGGTTGCAATACGCAAACAGTCACAGACACCGTCCTTGCCCTTGTCCAAATCGTCGATGATACCGTTGCCGTCATTGTCGATACCGTCACATATTTCCTCTGCAATAAGAGTATCGGTATCGTTTTCTTCTCCTGTATCAACGCCGCCGTCAGGTTCTGTGTCGAGTTTATCTACGTCACTATCTGTATCTGTATCACTATCTGTATCCGTGTCGGTATCAGTATCGGTATCAGTGTCAGTGTCTGTATCTGTGTCTACATCTGTATCAGTATCACTGTCAGTGTCCATGTCAGTATCTGTGTCGAGATCAGCATCTGTATCCGTGTCAACATCGGTGTCTGTATCGCCATCAGAGTCCGTATCAGTATCGACATCAGTATCCGCGTCAGTATCCGCGTCAGTGTCCGCGTCAGTGTCTGCATCAGTACCGGTATCATTACTCGTATCTTCAGTACCGTCCGTGTTAACAGCATCATCGGAGTCTCTAACAATAATAATATCATCCGACTGTCCGGAATCGGTACAAGCAATAAATATAAATCCAAAACCCGCCATAAGTTGCAAAACATGTTTTCCGTTCATATCTCTCTCCGTTCTATACCTACTGATTTCAACTCCAATCGGTAATGACTCATAGTATCAGTTTTCTTTCAATTTAATTAAAAGAAAAAAGCGGCGATTGTTCATGAGGGTTATAGAAGATACGAAGCCAAACCTATTCCCTGATCTTCCAATGCCTTTGCGACTAATTCTGCAACGGCTTGAGCACCGGGTTCATCAAAGTGGGTATGATCATCGCAAAAGAACGCGCCTACTTCTCCTCCTGTTGAAGCACTGATGTCAGAATGACCGTTTGGAAGCGGACAAAAATTTCGTTCGTTGTACAGATCGACTGTGAGCTGATGTGTATCGATAATCGGAACATTGTAATCGCGACCGGCATTATAAGTTTCTGTGAGAAAGCCTCTTGTACCCACCGCTGTTGAACCGCTGCAGCTGATCATGCTTACGGGAGTAAAAAATACAGGTTTGACGCCTCGCGCCTTTGCTTCATCAGCCATCATTCCCAATTCTCGCTCGTATTCGGCCGAACCGACATGACGATTACAGGTTCTGTCTCCGTCATTTATTCCGAACTGAATAAACAAATAGTCTCCTTGCTTCATGTTGTCCAACATATTGGTCCAACGTGACTGAATGATTGGGTTGCCAAATCCATCCTTATTGATAACACACTCTCCGTCCGAGCCCATTTCACTGAGAACATCGTATAACCACAAACGAATGCTTCGGCCGCCCACAGCACTGTTAACCGTTGTAACTTTATCATTGAACAAAGCATCGATCTTGCCTCCCCATCCCCTGGGACAAGGTTGTGAACCGTTTGCGACCGTTGAATCTCCGGCAATCCAGAGAGTAATAGCTTTGTCAGGGTCATCTCCTTCACTATCTGTATCAGTATCGGTATCGGGTTTATTCTTATAGTCCCCAAGCCCGACACCGTGTTCAATCAATTCATCCTCAATAAAACCGGCCATCGTCCGTGCTCCGTGTTCCTGAAAATGCGTACCGTCCACACTTCCGTCGGGTCTGACAAAATAGAAGTTTTCGGGTGTAGGAGAAGGACATATGGCTTTTAAATGATTTACCGTTTTCGTATTGAGGTCGGCCACAGGCACATTTTCTGCGGCACCCAGTTCTCTCATAGCCTGAGAATGAGCCCCCAAAGAATTGCCGCCGGTACAATATGCAGAATTGCGAGGAGGCGGAGTAACCAATACAGGATATGCACCTTTTGCGCGAATGGGGTCTAAATAGTAGTCTTTTAGATGTTGTTTAAAGGTTGTATTAGGGTCGGCGTATCGTTGATATACCGTACCGGCAATCTCAAAAGTAGCTGTGGGATGACTGTCGTTTGTACCGAACTGGATCAAGAAATAATCACCGGGCTTAATAGTGTTAAGAATATTATGAACACCGCCCTCAAGATAAAACCAAAGCGCAGTCCTGCCTCCCATCGCTCGATTATCAACCGTTACCAAATCATTAAGATACTCATGAAGCATCTGACCCCACCCCGCCTGATCGGAGGGACTTGCCGTGTCGGGATAAGAAGATGCAGTGGAATCACTAGCAATATAAACAGTAATCGGCAAAAGAGCGACGGTATCAGAATCAGGCGCATCACCGGTGTCGGAATCACCGCCGCCCGTGTCAGAATCTGCATCAGTATCAGTATCGGTGTCCGTGTCAGAATCTGCATCAGTATCAGTGTCGGTGTCCGTATCAGTATCAGTGTCAGTATCAGTGTCCGTGTCAGTATCAGCATCTACATCTGTGTCTGAATCCGCATCTGTATCAGAATCAGCGTCTGTATCAGAATCAGCGTCTGAATCCGAATCCGCATCTGCATCAGAATCTGCGTCTGCATCTGAATCTGCGTCTGCATCTGAATCTGAATCCGCATCTGTGTCTGAATCCGCATCTGTGTCTGAATCCGCATCTGCATCTGCATCAGTATCCGCATCTGCATCAGTATCCGCATCTGCGTCTGAATCTGAATCTGAATCTGAATCTGCGTCTACCTCACCGGTTTCACAAGTATCACAATCCGAGTCAGAATCTAACGATGCATCAGGCTCTGATGAACAAGCAAAAGCTAAAACAGCCAAGGAAAAAGCAAACAATTTGAAAACAGCAGTATTATCAAGAAACAACTTCAAAACAAACCTCCTAAAAGAGCAAAGCAAAATACCTTTTGGATTGCACCTCTACAGAGTAATATTTCAACAAATTAGGGACAAGAAAGAATCAAAAAATTTGCCGGCATTTATAGATGACCGAACGACTATCGTTTTGGCAGGATTAAAGACCCCAACAGCCGGTTACCCCTATAAGAGGTAACCGAGTTTACCGTCAGTCTACGTTCTGAACACAGAGGTTGGTGTCTATGCGGAAGTTAGATTCAGTAACGTGGCGCTCGGCATGGAAAATATCTAAAGCATAGATATAACCTTCGATAAGACCGAGATAGCGTGTTTCGTTGTAAGCCGGGTCAATCCCCCCGCCTGTACCGTCAACATCATACTGAGTAAAGGCAACCATCCGGTTTGGGTCTGCCGGATCATTACCGCTGCCCGTCATGGTAACAATTCCATATCTAACCGAGTGAATACCGCCTACGTCCACTACTAATTTTCCGTCTATGAAAACCCAAACGTCGTCGTCACCGGTAAATGCAAACTGCTGGCCGCTCTGGTAGATGAAGTATTCCTTAATCTCAGTGGTGAAATGGTAATTGTGAGTGTAAGCACCGTAAGTATAATCACCCAGTCCTACACCATCAATTGGGAAGAAATAGTTATTAATATATCTATAAACTCCGGGTGTCACCTCAGTAAGGTTAAGCACTATGTCAGTGCTAAAGAAAGACGGATCCTTATACCAGGTTTGGAAGTTTTCATTATTGGTCATTAATCGCAAGAACCACGTCTGCTGATCTGCGCTTCTCGCACCGGAGTCCATTTCCAAAATAGGAGGACCATAGACAGGCGCCAAATTACTGGTGTCTATCAAAGGAAGTTCCTCTTCTACCATGTTGTGAACTATGCGATCTGTAATAGGCTCAATTTCAAAATCCGGATGACAAGTATTGTCAGACGGGAACGTAGATGGATTAAATGTTGTACAGTACTCATTATCTCTAGCACGAGGAGTAGCTCTATCCGGCGGGAAGTCCCTAATCGTGGCGGTCAGACTTGTGGCACACGAAGCCTGCTCTTCCTCGTCTCCGTCGTCTGTATCCGGATCCAATGTTCCGTCTTCCGGAGTTGTATCGGCGGTTCTCGTTATGTTGATATTGTCCAGATAAACTCCTCTTGAGGTTCCCGATCCGTCTGAATCCAAGATGAACTTGATCATGAAATTCTCGGTGTTTGCGTAGGAGTTAACATTTTGCTGATAGTTAGTCCACGCAGCAGCCGAAGCGCTAAATGTTCTCATTCTGTACCAGGTTACACCTCCGTCGCTCGAAGCCAACATTCTCAAGGTGTCTCCTGCTCCCAGTTCAAGATACATATCCCAGGTTACCGACACGCCGTCAGTTCCTCCGGCACAGGCTGTCAAATCCATTGCAGGTGAAGTTGCAGAACTTCTCATGTTATTGGAGTAGCTACCGGTGAGATTTGTAGCTATCATACAGTCATCCCAAACCTCGGGTGTTCCTCCGGTCTCAGGACCCAATTGGAATTCTCCCTTAATGGTAAAGCCCTGAATGTCGCAAACCGGCGTCTCGTCAGTACCCTTGTCGAAATTGAAGTACCTGTTTTTAAGGCTGCCCATGGCCATTTCGCATTCAGAAAGCGGCGAGGCTCCCTTGCAGCATCTAAAGCCAATTTGCTCCATTTGGAATCCGGTCTGCGCTCCTGCAAAGAAATCGTTTTGACAGGTCAAGCCTCCGGCTATGTCTTTATACGATCCTCCTCTGATAAGCCTCAACTCGCCTCTCTCACCCAAGGTCCATTCCTGTGCGTTGCCGGAGAGATCATATACATAACCGGAATTGTCGATGCCGTGAGAAGCAAAGCAGTTTTCAGCCTCACCGGTATTTCTCAACGCAATAATACCCTCGTCTGTATCGTAGCCGACGGCATTACAGGTTTCGGCATTAAACTGATTGCCGTAGGGATAGAAATACGGCGGAATGCCGTCAGTCAATGCATTACTATACGAACATGCATGGAACCACTGGGAAGTTCCGCACAGGTCCCAACAACCCGAGCTGTTGCCTGACGGATCCTCAATATTACACCCGCTATCGGGATATTCATTTAGCATGAGGCAGGCACGTCTGGCTTCGGCAAACGAAATATTGGTCCACGGCAAAACGCTGCCTGACGAACACGGTGTCGTATAAACCTTAGAAGCTTCGTGCTTAAATACTGTATATTCATTTCCTCCGGCATCCATAGTTACAGATTCCACACAGCCTGTTGTACCGTCATCGGTGTAACCGTCGCAATCATCGTCGATTCCGTTCGGCGTCAGACCTTCTTCTCCCGCCTCCGGTTCTAGAGGAATAACATTTCCTTCGCTGCAAACAGCACCGCTATTGGCCGGTAAACAACATTCGTAAACATCTCCGCTTTCGGAGCATTTTACAAAGCCCTCACCGTAACACCCGCCCGTTTGGGCGTTATCACAACGCGCTCCGAACACAGCGGCATTTTCCCACAACATAAAACCTTCGTCAGTTGTTCCATTACAATTGTTGTCCAATCCGTCACAAGACAGTTCTTGCGCACCGTGATCAACTGTAAACTCATCACCGCCGCAGTTCACAATACCGCAATTGTACTGGCACTTCCATGTGCCTGCGTCGCATACAACCTGGCCGCTGCCTGACGGACACATCGAATTGCAGAGCCCTTCAGGGGCAGTTAAGTCTACCATTTCGTCTGTAAGACCGTCACAATCGTTGTCTTGACCGTCGCATATTTCCTGAGTCTTTGCTAACTCATCTGTTTGACCGTTGCAGTCATTATCAATACCGTCACATTCATCGTTTTCAACTCCATCAGTTTGACATTCACAGGTCAAATCCCCGTCGTTGTTGTTATAGCCGGAAAGACACTGAGCAAAGCAGCTATGCACACCGGAAATCAACAAACACTGTATGGATGAAACGTTGGGAGTTTCCAGTCCCTGCGCATCAGCTTGTTGCTGAGCCAATACTAGACAGTCATTGCCGCATGCGCCGCAATCGGTAACCCTTGAGGTTAACCCTTCGTCCGTCTGAGTGTCGCAGTCGTTATCGACTCCGTCACACAGAGTTTCTGAATTTACAATCTGCTCTTGAGCATTACACTCCACTGTGCCCTCTCCTGTGCCGCAGTTGTAATTACATCGCCATCCGCTGCTGCCCATACAGGTTGCCGCAGGATCTTGAAGCGCACATTCTTTGCATATACCCGAAGGAATACTTGATTCATCTGTTTCACCGTTGCAATCATTGTCGATACCGTCGCAAACCTCTGCGGCAGGAGCTATCGACCCAATACAAGCTCCCCATCCTCCGGCGCTACATGTTTCATATCCGGCCTGACATGCACCTTGCTCGCGGTTACCTCCGCAATAGGATTCTTCACATCCTCCGCATATACGAATAACACCGTCATCAGTTTGACCGTTGCAGTTATTATCAAGATTATCGCATGACTCAACCTGAGGTCCATTACCTCCTTGGCATTCAATAACACCGCCGGATGAACATACTGTAACGCCGGCTGTGCATTCACCTTCACCCCTATTACCAGGATCCGGCCCTCCTCCGCAATCAGCGCCGACATCTATCGGATCATTGTCAATAACTCCGTTACAATCGTTATCCAAATTATCGCACATTTCGGGTTGCGGAGCGACAGCACCGACACAAGCTCCGTACAACGGATTTCCATCTCCATCTACACCTTCACACACCTGTGTTCCGGTCTCACACATTCCTTGGTCTCGTGTATCCTCGTCACAATAGGCTTCTTCACATCCTCCGCATACTCGGCTTATACCTTCATCAGTCGTACCGTCACAGTCATCATCCAATCCGTTACAGGCTTCTTCGGAAGGTCCTGTTCCTCCTTGGCATACAACAACGCCGGTCTGACAAATAGTAGTTCCGGTCTCGCATATACCCTCAGAAGGATCAGCATGCGGACCTCCTCCGCAGGAGACACCGATGTTTTCATCATCGTCCAAATTATTATCTGTTACTCCGTCGCAGTCATTATCCAGTCCGTCGCAGTTTTCAGTCGAGGGGCCGGTGGACCCGATGCACTCACCGTAGACGGGCTGTCCTTCTGAATCCGCTCCTTCACATACTTGGTACCCTTGTTGACAAATTCCTTGGTTACGGTTCGTACAGTAACTGTCAACAGCAGGATCGCATCCTCCGCATACTCTAGTAAGACCTT
>CAYWLQ010000031.1:0-17887 GCA_964458775.1 uncultured Myxococcales bacterium
AGGTAACAGCCATGTTATCAAAAAATGTAGAACGATTTATAGCGGAATGGAAAGCTGAGGGGAAGGCCGAAGGCAAAGCTGAAGGCAAAGCTGAAGGTGAGGCTGAAGGTATAGCCAAAGGTAAAGCTGAGGGCAAAGCTGAAGGCAAAATTGAAGGTTTGCGTCAGGTTGCATATAGGCTTATATCAGAGGGTATGTCTACAGAACGCATTGCTGAGATTACCGGTCTTCAAGAAGAAGAGATCAAATTGCTTCGCAAATCTGCTTTACACTGACTGTTGCTTAAACCACATGAAAAGAGAAGCCTATGAAACACTACGGCTATATGTGACAAAACGTTTTTATAATTGTGCAGCGGAATATTGCAGATAAAATCTAGAAATCAGCTCCGAAATTAATTGAAGCATATATCATGTACTCGTCGCCGGCGCGTGCGTTTCTAGTAGACTCATCAATATCAGCTGTAAGCGGGTCGTCATCAATGCCGGATGCAACTGTCTTGAGGTCGGTCCATGACAAGTTAACAGCCGGAGTTACGTAGAGTTGCTTGGTAAGCTGAATGGGAATTCCCCACGAAAAATTGAGGTCAACTCTATTGAAATCAACATCCTCGACCCATGCCTTAATGCCTAGAGCAATGCCCAAATCCATACCGAATGTATCATTAAACGAGAAACTCTTTCCGGCAGACAGTTTGAAATATGCATGGCGTAATCCCTTAATTTCTTTTTGCAATGAATGGAAATAAGAAATATTCAAACCCAAATCTAATACTGTTGCGATTGATATTCCTACTAAAGGTTCAATAATTGACGGATTCTTGGTTCCTGCAACAGTTTCGTCTGCAAAAGGATAGAAGATGTAGGTAAAGGCAAAGCTTAAAGTAACCAAATCATTTGCAAGGCCCAAATCATAACCCAAAAACAGGTCTTGTTCATGACCTAAGCCAATATCTACCATGGCACTTTTGTTATCACCGCTCAACTGATAGGCTCCCCAATATCCAAGGTACAATCCTGTATCGAAAATAGACCAGGTTAAACTTGGAGCAAAGAGCGCATTTTGGTCCATCAATGAATTTTCCATAAAGGTGTTAAGCCCTCGAAAATTATAGATGGTCGAAAAACCGACATCGACATTTACTCCCGCTGACTTTTCTTCCTCAGTCGACTCTGCAGCCGGGGTGCTTTCAGAAGCAGAAGAATCCGTCGCGCTTTCTGTGGGAGCTGCTTGAGATTCTGAATTTACAGCAACGGATTCTGTTGAAGAAACTGAAACCGAAGTCGAAGGTTCAACCGCATCGGCTTTTTCCTCTTGCTCTTGTTCTCCATTTTCTTCCGCTTCTGCATTGTTGACGACTGCTAGGGTTATTGTACATGCAATCATTCCGTAAAAAACCGAACGTGAAATTCCAAATTTGATGCTCATAATATTTCTCCATTCTTAGCGAGATAGAACTCGCATTTTATCCAATAGCTTCGCTGCCTTTTTCGCCTGTTCTTATCCTGATACACTCGGGTAATTCAAGAATAAAAATTTTTCCGTCGCCTATAGTGTTTGTTCGCGCGCCTTCAATAATAGCGTTAACCGTTTTTTCTACAAATTCATCATTAACTCCAATTTCTAGACGAACCTTTTTCAATAGATTTACTTCGGTTTCTATACCCCTATACTGTTTAACAAAGCCGCCTTGAGCACCGCAGCCTAATGCGTTGGTAACAGACATCTTCTTTATATCCGCCGCATAAAGTGATTGTTTCACGGCGTTGAGCTTTTCCGGCTGAATGTATGCAATAATGAGTTTCATTTTTTCCTCCTAATATTTCTATGTCGTTTAAAGACATCTCACTTTCTATTGATTTGTATATATTTGGAAACCGGCATAGGCTTCTGAGCCGTGTTCCGTCAAATCCAATCCCTTCAGCTCTTCTTCTTCGGTAACCCTAAGTCCAATTGTTTTCTTAATGGTAAAGAATAGGACAAACCCTAGACCGAACGCCCATGCAAAAGCTGCTACAGCTCCCAATGCTTGAATTCCAAGCTGCCCTATTCCTCCGCCATATAACAATCCGGTACTGACCTCTGCTGTTCCAAGAACGGCTTCTGCATTGAACAGACCGACAGACAAAGTTCCCCACAACCCGCATACTCCGTGAACACTGATCGCTCCGACCGGGTCGTCAATTTTTGCCACTCGGTCAAAAAACAATACACTGAGAACCACAATTATGCCGGCAATCATACCGATAGCTGTTGCACCCATAGGAGTAACCGTAGCGCACGGAGCGGTGACGGCAACCAAACCTGCCAATGCACCGTTGAGCGCCATAGAAGCGTCAGGCTTTTTGAATAATATCCAGCTCAAAAACAGGGCTACTATGGATCCCGCAGCCGCAGCGATATTGGTGGTAACCGCAATCCTACCGATGGAGCCGTCGCCTGTGGTAGTGCTGCCCGGATTAAAGCCGAACCATCCGAACCAAAGGATAAAAACACCCAAGGTTGCCAGGGTTAGATTGTGACCCGGAATAGCGCGGGGTTTTTTGTCCGGTCCGTATTTACCCAAGCGCGGACCGATAACAATAGCGCCGGCCAAGGCAAGCCATCCGCCCACTGAGTGCACAACTGTGGATCCAGCAAAATCCATAAAACCCATACCTTCAAGCCATCCGGAGCCGTTCAGCAAACTGCCCCAAGCCCATGATCCGAAAATCGGATAGATTAACAAGGATACAAAGAAACTGTAGACCAAGTATGCTGAAAATTTAGTTCTTTCAGCCATAGCACCGGAAACTATTGTGGCAGCTGTGGCACAAAATACTGTCTGGAAAATAAAGAACGTAAAATTCCAGTCATTGCCGCTACTTCCCGACAGAGCAAAGTTTGTGGTTCCAAAAAGACCGTTGGTTTCACCGAACATCAACCCGAAACCTACAAACAAGAACGCAACAGAACCGACAGAAAAGTCCATCAGGTTTTTCATCATAATGTTTACTGCATTCTTGGCGCGAGTAAACCCGGCCTCAACCATTGCAAAGCCGGCCTGCATGAAAAACACGAGTACTGCTGCAACCAAAGTCCAAACAATGTTTAGATTGGTTTGAACTGCTTCAACGGGATTTGCGTCTTCTGCAAGAACAGAAGATGCAAAGAGCGTCAATAAAGATAACGCCAACATGAATACATACAATTTTCGGCCCATAATTGATTCTCCTTTCGAAAACAAAGCAACCGCAAGGCTTGTATCGGGCTCCTTATTGTCAGGCCTTTTGGCGTGACACTCTCCCATTGAGCAATTTACGAGCCAAAATTTATAACTCGCAAAATAGTCTATATAAACAGATAGTTATCCTGTATGTTTGGTTGCACCGCTTGTCTTCTTGCACTTACAAGCAGCACAATATTGTTTCGTGCATTTGGCAAAATACAAAATTGTGTCAATTGTCTGACCGGCAATGGTCTAAGAAAGAATCTCTTGAGCATAACTGTAGTAATAGGTACATGTCTTTCCATGGACGGTAATACTCCACAAGTTCCTTCTCCTCCTATACCGCAAGAAAGATCGGCCTGGCGTCGAGTTGCTGCGGCCATTGCAGTTTCTACGCTTCTCCATGTTTTTATTGCTGTAATTATGCGACCTGCTCCTCGACCGGTAAGTGATTTTGCGGTTAGTTTTGAGATAGCGCATATCGCACCTGCCCCGCCCTCTAAACAACCGGAACCTGAACCTGAAATAGAACCGCAGTCTGAACCTGAACCTATAATCGAAGAACCTAAGCCGAAAAAAAGAGCACCCAAAATTAAAACAGAGGAAGCACCTATTCTCGCATTAAACGAAGAACCTTTAAAAGATAACACTCCTTCAGTTTCTGAAGGAATAGATACTGACACTTCTTCCGAGGCAGGAGGAGGAATTTGTATGCATGACTTGTTCGCCTTTACTCAAGGTGAACCTACCTGGGTTCTCTACGTTGCTTCTGCTGCTTTTAGACAATCAATTTATGAGAAGGAACTCAGCAATACATTTAATTCCTTTGAATTGGGAAGAAGACTTGCCTCATTGACCGGCATGGAGCTTACTCGTGATGTTGAATCTCTTCTTGTAGCTGCGCAAGACATTTTTGAGTGGCGAACCTTTCAGATTGCGGCGGTATATGATTTCGGCGAAGAGAACTTGGCGGCGCGTATTAAAGATAGACAGAAATCTAACGATTTAAGCTGGAGTAAGACTGACAACGGATTAGAAGCTTCAATTCCGGGACAATTCAAATGGGAACTGACTGCGCAAGGACGAGTTATGTCGGTTGTTCATGAGCCCGAAAAAAAGAATAAACTTGCGGAGCTTCCCGAAAATCCGTTTGCGGAAGACAGCGACACTTCACCAAGAGAAGTCGGTACCGATATCGGTACAACTCAAGAATCCGATTCTCCTCAAAACACAGCTAATACGGCTAGTTCCAAACATCCGAAACAGGTTGAATGTTTGTCCGCACTCCCGTCACAATCGGAAAAGGATTCAAAAACAAAAGTCGCCCGCAAGAAGCGCGAATCAGCTTTAATACTCGAAGCAAAGAGCCTAATTGCGCCTGATGCAAAAGGACACTGGCCGGTAGCAGTGCTTACCTCTGCAGATCCTAGAGCAGTAGGTCTTGGCGTTAGAATGGGTAACAGAATGGGGTTTGAAATTGCGGCCGTTCGCGGCTATTTTACCGATCCTGTTCGGTTAGAGGGATATATTCGCTTCGGAAAGGACCCCGCTGCTGTTGAAGCATTGGCCGCTTCTTGGAAAAAAGAAGCTGAACGATTTGCGGCGGATCCGTTTTTGGCAGTTGCAGGCATAGCTTCACTGTTAAAAAGTTTAAATGTGTATGCAAAGGACAATACCGTTCAGTTTTCCATAGAAATGAAACCAAATCAGGTTTTATCAACGTTAATGTTCTTACAGCTTCAAGGAAAGGCACTGGAAAGACAATTGATGTCAGATTGACTCAATCAAATATCAAGTGACCTTTTTTCCGTTTGGATTCAAGATACTTGGAATTGTGCTTTGAAAGCCCTACTGTCAACGGAATCATTTGTGATACAGATTGCCCCGCATTTTCCAATTGTTCTTTTTTAATCGGATTATTGGAAAACAAACGAATAGGACGACCTTTCAACAAATATTTGAGCACTACTGCTGCATCGGCAAAATCCCTTGAGTCTTCCGGAAGCCCCAAAGATAAATTAGCCTCATAGGTGTCCTGACCTTGATCCTGCAAGAGATAGGTTACAGCCTTTGCCCATAAACCTATTCCGCGTCCTTCGTGACTTGAAATATAAACAACCGCTCCTCCGCCTTCTTTAAAAATGCGCTCAAACGCTGTTTCCAGTTGAGGACCGCAATCGCACCTAACTGATCCGAAGACCTCGCCGGTTAAACAACAAGAATGAATGCGAACAAGCGGATTTTCATGTTCCAGAAATCCCGGAGCAACCAGAATAGAATTTACTGACATATTAGCCTGAATAAGCTCCCGAAATGCCTCCAAACCGTTCTCCGATACCTTTTCAGCCTGTTCCATTACTCGACTAAGCTCAACTCTCCTTACAAACGGATACCAATCCATTATAACTTCGTTATCACCTATCATTCGAGGAATCGGAATCGGTCCCAGAATAGATAAATAAGGAGTTCCGTTACCTTCGTGACCTACAGGTTCACCATGACGATTAAGGGTCTTAAGGCGGTTGTCCTTTTTCAGAGCATCTCGTATTTTCTTATCAACATAACTGAACATTAGCGCCTCCTGGAACGCTCCTTTATCACATTTTTAATGATAAACAATTAAACAATAGTGTATCAGAAGCCCGATAGAGAAAACTATACGAACTAATCCGGAGAATTTGCTTTTATTAAAAGTTAGATTTTCTATTAGGTCTTATAGTTGTTTTAGAGATTTTCTGCCGAGGTAAATAAAGAACAGAGGTTCACAGATCTATTTGCGGGTTATTTTAAAAATCAAAGCTTCAACTTGTCCGCAGTTTCTCACCGTAATTTCAGTGTTTTGGCTAAGTACGCCTACTGCGTCGCTGATGCACTCGCCGACGAGATCGTGATCTGCGGTATCTTTATCCCAAACCATAAAATGAATTTTATCTCCCGGATTCATTCGTGTAGAAGCTCCCTGATTCCACTGCATGAAATTTTGATTGGTGCCTGGATTAGTAGCAAGGAAAGCTTTTTCACTTTTATATCCGTTTACCCAAGCAGTAACAAAAGGATCTGCTGCTTCGTCGCCGGCTTTGCCCACGAACGGAAGTTTCATATCCCAAGCTTGACCGTCAGCTTTTTTCTCTTTTACGTTAGCTCTTAAAACTTCAACATAATATTCATCTTGTCCTGAGCCGGCTGAAGGCGCGGTTGAAGAAGATCCGCTGCTCCCGGATGAAGAACCTGAACTTGAATCCGAACTGGAACCTGAACCTGAATCTGTTCCGGTTGAAGGATTTGTTACAGGAGCACCGCCTTGCTGTTCAATAAACAGTTCAACCATAAATACTTGACCGAAATCTCCGGCATCACTTGATATAACAACATTACCGTCTTTAGATAGCCGTACGATTTGTGCAACTGTATCTCCTATCAGTTCATCTTGTCCGTCATCGTCGGCATCCCAAACGCTAATTGCACATTGATCATCAGGATCCAATTCAAGGATTGCGCTTGCTCCTCTCCAGGTTCCGAGCAATCGGTTTTCTGCACCGGCTTTTGTGGTGTTGAGAACTTGTCCGAAACCGCAATCTATTTGCACATAGATATCAGGAAGAGAATCGGTACCGTTTTTGGCTCCGACCGAAGTTGTAAGCGCTTTTGCGGCAGAGGCAAATTGATCTCCGGCCAAACCCGGCAGCGCGTCAATCATGGTGGTTTTAACTTCAGTACTGCATGGATCAAAGCATTTTCCGTCAGCGCTTAACGGCAAAACATAAGCTTTTTGTAACGAGACATCAAATCTTACAGGTGTTCTCGATGATGAACTTCTTCTGGGCGGTTCCGGGTACTCAACCGGACCTGTGTTTGCCTCCGGCTCAAGACCGCTAGCAGAAACATCTCCTTCTCCATTGACTTTGCCCTTTTTGCTTCCGCAGGCTGACAGAAGTGCAAATGAACCTACCAACATTAACAATAAAAACCTTTTCATTTTTCTCTCCTCTTCAAAATTAAACCAACTTTTAAAAGGCATCTTAGTGTAACTAAAATGAAATTACCAATGGAATCCCTAGTAGCACCTCTTAAGTGTTGTAATTGTTAATCTTTTTTTGATAAGCTTCTAAAATTGTACTTTTAAAAAAAAGAAAGGCAACAGATTTTCCCAAGTACACTTGAGCGGCAAAATGGCATTAAAATCGCGTCGGTATTCTATGTCTTATCATCCTAAGCCCCCAATATACTGAACCTACTGCCGCTGCTGTGAGCAACAAGAAGAAGGGAACAGAGTAGAAGGAAATGAGATAACCAAGGAAAACAGGAAGCGCTCCGGTTATAAAAGCAAGACAGTTCAAACCAAAAGCAAACGCGGGTTTGTTCGGAATAATAGATGAAGCGGCTACAAGACTTACCGGCATTGTCATCTGAAAAAAGCAGCATCCAATACCTATAACAATCGGATTGCCTCCTCCAAAAGCTATAAGCGGTCCCGCCAAAACCAGAGCCGTGACGCTCACATTAATCCATCCGAGTTTATCCGATAAGAGCCCTCCTGCCATCTTTCCCAAGCATCCGGCTGCCGCCAAACCGAATAAAACTTCTGTTGTTTTTGCACATGCATATCCCGCTGAGTGTCCGACTGTGGAGCGTAATACAATAGATAACAGCAATGATCCCATTGCAGCGCTTGCCGCATTAAACTCAAATGCCTTTGAGTTTTTTATTATCGGATAGTTCTTTGCGCTAACATTTTCGGGATGTGGCACTAAAATAGGCACAATTAGACCGGCAGCTAACATTAGAAGCAACAGTAGAGGAACAGAGTCGGAGAATCGTCCGTACCATATTCCAAAGGCCAATCCCAAGGTTCCGGGGCCTACAAATATTCCGGGTCCGGAAGCTTTTCCCGGACGAACCGACATAGAAATTACACCGCCTCCCAAATGAAACAGAGCATTTCCGATACCCGCGGTAATTGCTGCAATAAAGGGTCCTACGGATAGAAGAAGTGCACCGCATATGCACAAAACAATTCCTATGCCGGCTACCCATCGCATACGACCTAACCTGTCACTTATAATACCTAAGAAGGGCTGCGAAGCAAAAGCTGCTAAATCATAAGTAAGTACCAAAATAACAGCGGTTTCTCTTGGAAGATTAAAACGTAAAAGGGCAGCAAAAGTTGCGGTTACAGTAGTTGCATCTACCAAAGCGTGAATAATGCTGTAAGCAAAAGGCAGGAGAAGAGAGTGGCTAATTTTATTAACGTTCATTGTTATCCGTATATATAGAACTCGCACCTAAATTCTAATAATAAAATATAATCTTTTTGAGTGACATGATGAACTTTTTATCGTTTGTATTAGTCTTAGAGAAAGTGAGTTGCAAACTTGAAGGAGGTTGCTATGAACAAAAAAACAATCGGCAACATAATCATGTTGTCTATGATAGCATCGTTTGTTCCGTTCTCAATTCTTGCAGGACCCAAGAGCTTAGCCATTTCTATAAACAGAGATGATGTGGACCTCGAAAACCGAACCCTCTATTTTAGGATTAACCGTCCGGCAGATTCCGCAGAGCTTAAGGTCTATTCCATTGACGGCAAACTTCTTGCTGAAAGAGCTGAAGTATATAGCAACGCAAAAGCAAATCAACGTTTGTCAATTTCCTGGCCGCAGCTTTTAGGTGATGATGCAGAAAATTTTAGACTCGATTTAAGGGTTGTAGATGTTAACGAATTTTGGATTGGCTGGGAAGTAATCAAGTTCTATCTTGAGATTCCTCATGAGGATGTGGAGTTTGAGACCGCTAAATGGGATATAAGATCTTCTGAGGAACATAAACTTCAGGAACCTTTAAAAATACTTCTAGATGCGATTAAAAAGCACGGCAAAACCTTGGAATGCCGGCTATATGTGGGAGGTCATACAGATACAGTCGGATCTCTTGCTGATAATCGAGAGCTTTCCCAAAAAAGAGCGCAGTCTATTGCTCAGTATTTTAAAAGCAACGGTATTTCAATTCCGATTTATGTAAGGGGATTTGGAGAGGAGTTGCTTGCGGTTAAAACAGAAGACAACGTAGCAGAGCAGAAAAATCGTCGAGCAGTCTACATTTTGTCTACATTTCCTCCGCAAATGCCGGGTCCGGGTTCGTGGACACAAATCGGGGGCGGTGTACCTTCCAAAAAGAAATAGTCCGTATCCGGCTTAGAAGTCCTGTTTAGAACAAATCGGAATGAGGATAATGGGTTAATCCCGTTGGAAAACTAAATGCCGGCGTGCGTCTGCGGCATTAAGTAAATCCACGCCAAACATCATTTGCCTAATTTGCTGTGTTTTTAAGATGAAAACAAGTTGTTTTTTTTCATCATCAGGTCTGTGCGTTCTTTATCCGAAAAGATTCTCACCGTGCCGAATTGACCGTCGTATCCGGCTTCCGGTGTTACTTCCTTTTTTCTAACTCGCCTGACAGCTTCTCGCATGAAGAATCCGGCTTTTGCCTCAATATCTTCCAATGGAGATTGTCTCAAAATGTGTAATTCCGATCCTAAACTCTCTATAAGTTTTTCAGTTAAAGCCGATACTTTTTTTGACAAAGATCCGACATCTAGTACTTCGGCGGCTATTTCAGATAAAGAAACAAGACTTTCAAAAGCAGGTCTTTCTTTTGCCTTATAACCTGTCGGGCGATCAGAAGATGACATATCTTCAATTCTGCTCATTACACCGACAGTTATAAGTTTTCCACAGATAGGACATTTTCCGCCCAATCTTTTGGTTTCTTCGGGAGAGAGTTTCGTATTGCACTTGCGGTGACCGTCTAGATGATATTTACCTTGTTCGGGAAAAAACTCCAGTGTGCCGAGAAAGCCTTTTCCCGTTCGCAGAGCATCAAATAAAGGCAAGTATCCAAAATCTATGTCGAGCAAATTAGCTTCTCTTCCCAAATTAGCAGCGGAGTGTGCATCTGAATTTGAAACCAATGTTCTACAATCAAGCTCTTGTACCCTCCAATTCATAGGAGGATCCGAAGAAAGACCGGTTTCTACAGCAAAGATCTCTGATGACAGATCGCCGAAACACTCAGCGATGCTGTTAAATCCCGACTTTGAACCGAACATAGAAAACCATGGAGTCCAAATATGAGCCGGAATAAGAAAAGCTGAAGGGTGTGTCTCCAATACTGTTTCCAATAAATCCCTAGCATCGAGACCCAGAATCGGTCTGCCGTCAGAAGTTAAATTCCCAACCTTGGATAGTTTTTTAGAAAAACTACGAGCAGCATCCAAGGTAGGAAGAAAAACCAAATTGTGATTTTTTCTGGTAAGTCCGTTTTTTTTATAAATATTGCTTATCTCTGTTTGCAAAACAAAACGAACTTCTCCTGCACATGACTTGGGAACTTCAGCTTCTGAGGCACGTTTTAGCTCGGGCTTTAGCATAAAAAAGCCGTCTTCAGCTAAAACCAACTGTTCCTCGATTTCTGCCATCCAACCCGGGTGAGTAAAATCTCCGGTACCTAAAAGACCTATTCCCTTTTTAAGAGCGCTTCGGTGTAAGGTTACAAAATCGAGATTTCGAGCGGTAGCGCGAGAAAAACGAGAGTGAATATGCAAATCTGCAATGAACTTCATAATTAAAACAAACTTAATTGAATTTGCCGCTCAGCTCGTATCTTGCCGTTAAAAAGCAAGTACGGAGCAGCAATACGCCATCGTGCGGTTGCTGTCTTGAGTCCGTCCAAATCTGTAATGGGTGATTTTTTGCGATATTTTACAATACGAGAAGCTGCTTCGGGCCCGATTCCGGGAACCCTCAATAACTCTGCCTTTTCCGCTTTATTTATTTCGACAGGAAACAGCTCCGGATGCAAGGACACCCATCTCATTTTGGGATCATCTGATAGGGAAAGATTTTCGTCATTGTCGAAGACTATATCTTCATAATTAAAACCGTATTTCCTAAACAAAAAATCGGTTTGATATAAGCGGTGCTCTCGCATTGCGGGAGTAGGCATCATATTTTCCAGCGGCGTATCAATAATCGGCTGAAAAGCAGAGAAGTAGCCCCTTCCTAAATCAAGTTCTCTGTAGCTGTTCCAAAGAGATTCTACTATCTGTCGATCTTTTTCTCCGGCCGCTCCGACCACATATTGGGTGGTGTGCGATTTGCACCTAAGGTCTTGTCTCCCCAGGTTTTTAGCGACGGTCCTCATTGCAAAGATAATCTGACTGTCATAATCCTTACCCGGAGCCACAGCTGCCAAGCTCTTTTGAGTCGGAGCTTCCAGATTAACCGAAACCCTCTCAGCCAATTGCATTGCTCTAATTATTTGATTTTCATCTGCACCGGGAATGATCTTTATATGAACGAAGCCCCTAAATTGATGTTTAAATCGAATTCTTTCCAAAGTGCCCAACATACAATCCATCGTATAAATCGGGCTTCTTCTTATTGCAGAAGACAAAAATAAACCTTTTACTAAACCGGCTCGCACCAAATCCATAAAGGTTTGCGAAAGCTCGTCAGGATGAAAACAAAAATTTTTTCCTCGACCTCCCAAACGCTCAAAACAATAAAAACAACTGCGCTCACATCCGGAAAACTGCAAAACCTTTAGTACCGGAAGGGTTTCCCCATTAGGAAGAGCGACAGGATAGATCCATCGTCCGTTAGAATCCAATGTTCGAGTTTGTCCTCCTCCGCAAGCGCAAGCCAAATCATATTGTGCTCTTTGAGCCGACAACTTGATTTTTTCCAAAATCAAACTCATGTATCTTCTATATACTGAACTAAAGACCAGTTAAAATACTTTTTGGGGTTCTAACAAAATTTTTGACAATGCAGCTGATGACTTAAGGAACCTCCAAGGACCCGACCGTCGGTTTTGGCGAAACGGCGAATAACAGCCGAGCCCTTGGTATTCCTTTCTTCTGTTCCCTCTTAATACCTTCCTCGTCCAATGAAGATGCTATTGCAGTTGATGCAAAGCACCCTAATTTAAGGTGCATCTTTGTAGTGAGCAGAAAGCATGCCAATACTAGAAAATTCTCTCAAGCACTAACAAAAACAAAAATTCCCAAATAAAAATGACGTATTTGAGTCGGTTTTGTATATTAAGAAACTGTGCCGCTTAATAGGCACAATTGCAACTTTTTGCAGACCTGCTTTTCTGTAAGTTTTCTTTTGTTATTTGAATAAGAAATAGCTCTATTGAGTTATTAAGGTCTATAATACTTACTTTGAAATCTTATACTTAGGTTCCTTCTCAAGTCATCCAATACCATAGTTGCAAGCAGGTGAATTTATTTTGTGTTCACTGAGGTTAAAAAAATGAACAACACAGAAGAAAGCACAAAAATATTTTCAGTATTTTGGGCACCTTTTTGTGCGAAATGCATATTAGTGCACAGGTCACTTTTTAAACATCCGTAATCACGTGGTTTTAATTTACAAACAGTTGAAGTCAGGTGAGAATGTTTTTGTTGGAAAGTGAAGCCAACGCTGAAGAATTCATTTGTTTGTGCTTCAAGCCTGTATCTTGTTTTCTTAGGTAACCAAATATTGTATGTAGATATTTTGCTGCCTGAAAATGGCAATCAAGAAAACCGATTTGACTAAAGTGAGAAACCGATGGCCACTGCGGAACAGATTAAATCTCTTATTCGATCTCACTTGAGTAATGATCCGGAACGTTTTTATGCCATAGCATTGCAGTTGGCCGCACATGAAGCCAAACAAGGGCATGCCGCCCTGGCTCATGATATTAGAGATATTATCGACAAGGCGCAGCGATCCAAGGGGGCAAAGGTTCTTAAATTTCCAAACGACATGCTTGGTTTGGTGCTCTCCGAAAATCCGGATATCCACAAATCATCGTTGGTTATGCCCGGCGAGCTTGAAATTCGGATCGACCGCATTGTTCAAGAGTATCGAAGGCGAGACAAACTGAAATCCCACGGTCTCGATCACCGTAGAAAAATACTGTTGATAGGGCCGCCCGGAACCGGAAAAACCATGACTGCCAAGGTGCTCTCTCACGAACTCCGTTTGGACCTGCACACCATCCAGGTTGACCGACTGGTCACAAAATTCATGGGCGAGACGAGCGCCAAGTTGAGGCAAATATTTGACCTCATTTCGCAAGAAGCCGGCGTCTATCTGTTCGACGAATTCGACGCAATCGGAGGTGAGCGATCGGCTGAAAACGATGTGGGTGAGATGCGTCGAGTTCTGAACTCATTCCTCCAATTCATTGAATTGGATGCCTCGGACAGCGTCATCGTGGCGGCAACCAATAGTCCCAAACTGTTGGACAAAGCGTTGTTTCGCAGATTCGATGATGTGTTGTATTATGACATTCCCGATGAAGTAGAACGTAAACGACTGGTTGAAAATGTAATGGGAATTTATACACCTCCGATGCCGAACTGGTCTGAAATCATCAACACCAGTGCTAAGCTAAGCCACGCGGAAATCACCCGAGCCTGCCTCGATGCTGTGAAATCCGCAGTATTGTCCGAAGAATCAACGGTAAACGAAACGATGCTGCTCAGTTTCTTGAAAGAGCGGAATGAAGCCCACAGCGGGCGTGTCGGGTAACAGTCATGGAGGATTCGAAGCTTCGTCATATCGTTCTTAAAAAACCTACGGAAGTCCGAAATTACATATGTACTCAACGCGGTCGCGGTAATAATTATATTCCTGAAAGGGATCGCATTTCACACGGTGAATATCTCAGAAAGCAGCTTGAGAAAGCATGGAAGGATACTGATAACCAGCGTTCGGTTATCCATGCTGTGCGTCATGGGACGTATATCGAATTTAAGAGTGATCCAGGTGCCGAACTGATTATCAAAAGTCTTGAAGATCTAAAATCCAAGCGCATTAGACTTCTGAACGTTAGAACTGAAACCAACCAAACCGTTGACGAAACGGGTGAGACTAAAGAAACCGCGACTACCTATGCTACAGTGTTTGTTGCCGATGATAAGAGAAACCACTTTCTCAAAAAGATCGAAGAATACATCAAAAAAGACACAAAGGCCGGCAAACCGACAAATGCAAAGCTGATAAATAGTATTGCCGAAATTCGAAGAGCGCTTGCTATAGAATCCTTTTGGCAGGATGACAAATCCCTAATTCCCAAAGACGCTCCGGAGTGGTGTGAAGTTTGGTTGAGTAACGACTCCCAGGAAGCGTTGGACCGGTTTGAAAAGCTGCTTACACAGCTTCAATTGCAAGCCAAATCTGGAGTCATTCGATTTCCGGAACGTGCAGTGAAGCTTGTTCTCGCATCTAGATTAGATTTGGAACAGCTATCAGCCCAGTCCGACGATATTGCCGAATATCGTTCCGCAAAAACGACTGCTTGTTTCTGGACCGAGCTGCAAAACAAGGAGCAAGTTAACTGGGTTAAAGATCTGTTGGAGCGCACTTCGTTTGAAAAGGCTTCAAACATTTCCATTTGCATTTTAGATACCGGCGTTACTAACGGTCATCCGCTGATTAAACCGGTATTGGCGGATGAAGATTGTCAAGCTGTGAACCCGCAATGGGGAACCCACGATCATCATAAACACGGAACGCTGATGGCCGGTCTGACAACTTTTGGGGACTTGATGCAGTGCTTGATCAAAAACCAAGTGATTCATGTTCGACATCATTTAGAATCTGTAAAAATTCTACCACCGCCGCCGAATTGCAACGTTTTGGAACTGTGGGGAGATATTACTTCTCAGGGAATCAGTCGCGCAGAAATACAAAAACCGCAAAACAAAAGGATCTTTTGCATGGCCGTCACGGCGAATGATACTCGCGATCGTGGAAGACCGACCTCTTGGTCCGGACAGCTTGATCAAGCAATTTCCGGAGCAGAAGACAATAAGAGACGGCTTGTAATAGTTAGCTCGGGAAACTGCATACCTGAAAACAGAGGTCATTATCCCGATGCTCAGTTGACTGATTCGATTCATGACCCGGCTCAGGCTTGGAACGCACTCACCGTCGGAGCCTATACAAGGTTGAATAAAATTTTGGATCCTATGATGACTGATTACGAACCAGTTGCCCCTGAAGATGGGCTGTCTCCATTTTCGACTACTTCGCTTTGTTGGGAGAACAACACGTGGCCGTGTAAACCGGATATTGTTTTAGAGGGTGGAAATCTTGCTCGCACTACGAGTGGGTTTGTGACTGAGTGTGACGATCTTTCATTGCTTTCTACATATTATAAACCGCATGAAAATCAATTTTTTCCATTCAGCATGACCAGTGCAGCTGCAGCTCAGGCAGCTTGGATGGCGGCGAACATTCAGGCTGAATATCCTGAGTTTTGGCCAGAGACTGTTCGCGCTTTGATGGTGCATTCCGCAGAGTGGACAGATCAGATGAAAAGCCAATTCGGTGGCGACGGCAAAAAGACCGATATGAAAAGACTGCTGCGCATTTGCGGATATGGTGTTCCCAATCTTGACAAAGCACTGTACAGCGCGTCGAATTCTCTCACGTTGATAGCCCAATCGGAATTGCAGCCGTTTGACAAAAAAAGAGATGAAGAAGGCAAACTAAAATCGGACTATCGGACCAAGGATATGCATCTTTACGAGTTGCCGTGGCCTAAAGAAGTGCTGCTCAGTTTGCCGGATGACACACATGTATCAATGCGAATTACCCTGTCCTACTTTATCGAACCTGGTCCTGGCGAAATCGGATGGAAAGACCGGTATCGATATGCTTCTCATGCTTTGCGGTTTGACCTGAATTCTCCAGGAGAATCAAGAGATGAATTTATCCGAAGAATCAATGAAGAAGCGAAGAATGAAGATGAAGAAAGTACAAAAACAAAAAGCCCTGCGAAGCATTGGACTATTGGTGAAGGAAGAAACCTGGGCTCAATACACTCTGACATTTGGACAGGAACAGCTCCTGAACTCGCAAAGTCAAACATCATTGCTGTTTCGCCGCACGTCGGTTGGTGGCGCGAAAGACATCATCTGCGAAAATGGGACCGAAAAACGCGATATACCTTGGTTGTATCCATTTCAACTCCTGAAGAGTATGTTGATCTGTACACACCGGTGGCGGTTCAAGTTGGAATCATAATCCCGATTGCAATTAAGATATAGGATGTACGACCACTTAAGAACCCTATGGAGAAACGAGAGTGGGAGATTTTAAAACTCATTTAGAAAGCAGTTTCGGATACCCAAGATGAAGTCAAAATACTCAAGAACAATCGCTGTTACGATCGGGGTACTTGTTACTCTTTTTATTTCTTGGTTTGTTGCTGCTAAGGCATTGCCTTCGAATTCAAAAATCTATCGGCATCTTCAAATATTTGCGGCTGTTTTATCCCATATTGAAAAATATTATGTTGAACCGGCAGATCCGGAGGAGCTTATTCTCGGTGCCGTAAACGGTATGGTTCGAACCCTGGACCCTCATTCTTCACTGTTGTTGCCTTCTGAGCTTGAAATGCTGGAGGCTGACACTCGTGGCGAATTCGGAGGTGTGGGTCTTGAGGTTGGAATTAAAGATAACACTATCACTGTTATTGCACCTATTGAAGACTCGCCCGCTTTTCGAGCCGGTATCTCACCCGGGGATCAACTTATATCTGTTGACGGATATGACACTGCCGGTATGAGCATTGAAGAAGCTATTCGCAAAATGAGAGGAAAGCCGGGCACTGCTGTTACGGTGATGTTTGTCAAAGTCGGAGAAAAAAAACCGACTGAGTTTAAACTGGTTCGCGAAATCATCAGGATAAGAAGCGTAGAGGCGGATGAAATATTTCCGGGATATCTGTGGTTGCGTTTAAGATCCTTTCAAGAAGGAACAACGGCTGAGGTAAAGAAGCATATCAGCAGTCGTAAAAAGACCTTAGCAGGAATTGTTTTTGACCTTCGCCGCAATCCGGGAGGACTATTGGACGAAGCTATAAGGCTTTCTGATCTTTTCTTGAGCAGCGGAGTAATTGTTACCACAAGGGGAAAGAACAACGAAACGATAGAAACATTTCATGCCCGTCGCTTGGGAACTATTGATACTCCTATTGTTCTCTTAATCGATGAAGCATCTGCATCGGCAGCTGAAATAGTGGCGGCAGCTTTAATGGATAACGGGCGCGCTTTGTCAGTGGGCAACAAAAGTTTCGGCAAGGGTTCGGTTCAGAGTATTTTATCACTACAACACGATTACGGTTTAAAGCTTACCGTTGCCAGATATTTCACCCCAAACGGACGCTCAATACAAGCCGAAGGTGTAGTTCCCGATGTAATGATCGAAACGAGAGTGCCTCCCGAAAAAGAGACAAACAACACTGTTATTTCAGAAACATCTCTCTCAAATCACCTAACCCCCTTGCAGAAAAACTCTGATGATGTTTTAGATTTAAATAATATTGAAGATTACCAACTGCGGGTTGCGATAGGTTTATTAATGGGTCTATCCAGACAAAATACAGCAAAGTAAGCTGCCGAAAGGGCAGGGGGCGGCACAGAGAGGGTTCGTGAAAATTAACTGCCTCACCCAACGGTGCTCACCCAAAGGTGCCAGGGTCACTGAAATAAGGAAAACAGTGCTGAAATTATTTCTGTTCGAGTTTCTCAGGATGGGTTTTAGGCCTGAAAGTGCCTCTGCGATGATCGCATAGCTATACTTTTAGGCCCAAAAGTGCCTCTGCGATGATCGC
>CAYWLQ010000031.1:17987-31242 GCA_964458775.1 uncultured Myxococcales bacterium
TGCGATGATCGCATAGCTATACTTTTAGGCCCAAAAGTGCCTCTGCGATGATCGCCTGAAACAGGGTGTTCGCCTGAAACAAGGTGCCAGGGTCCTCACCCAAAGGTGCCAGGGTCACTGAAACAAGGTCACTGAAACAAGTAATACAATACGAATTTTACCCTAACAATAATCTCCCCAAATCCCTTCCCTCGAAAAACCAATCCGAACTAAACAAATCAACTAAACCTGTAATTAACTGGACGATTTTATGTATCCGAGGCTAATATGATCGGGCGAGTTGCATTTTCTGTTCGGAATACCGATTGTCGGAGGTGAATTCTTGTCCGTTAGTAAACGTAGCGTATTGGAATTATTAACCAAACAGAAGCTTCGGGAGATTGTTTATCAATTCAATTTTTCAATTGCCTTAAGTAAATCTAAGCCGGATATTGTTACGGCTTTGGTCAGGTCGCGAAGCATTACGCTAAAAGCCATTTTGACAGTGCTCAATCGAAATGACTTAAAAGATGTTTGTCGAGGTTTGGGCATTGACGAAATCGGTCGTTCTCGGCAGGAATTGATCGATAGGATTCTTGGAGATTGTCAAAACGGATTGTCTTGTTCTTTTGAGGAATCCGATTCGGAACAGTTATCTGATGTTGATTTTAACGTTCTTCCTGAAGTGGGGAAGAGCCGTGTTGTTTTAACCGGTCCTTTTGAGCGTTTTACAAATTTGCAAAAAATAGCCGGAGCTGATCTGGGTTGCACCTTGCGGGCGGCTGTTGATTCTAAAACGCGGTCGATTAGTTTTATTGTGGGATATTTCTCCCACCGAGATTTACCCAATTCTGACATGGATACCAATGCTTTGGTTCAAGATGAATTGGAGAAGATTATCAACGGAACAAATGTTGTTGATTTAAGTCAGCCTACTGTTTCTGTTGCTTTCGGCGAACTGACAACAGAGGAAACCGCCTTGGCTGTTGCTGCATGGTGGGCTGTCTGTAAATGGCATATTGAAGAACCTCAACCGGCAGAGGTTTGGCACCGACAGCTTTTGGTACGGCTTAAAGACGGTTCTTTACTAGCAGAGGATTGGCTGGGTGAAGTTTTAAAATGTGATAACATACCTGCTTATTCTGATGCGTTTTCAGCTTGGCTGTTTCTAGAAGAGCGCGAATTTGATTTGCTATCCTTTGCCCAAAGTTTGCAAGTAAACAATGTAATTAGAATGCAATGTGCTTCTAGATTGGCGATTTTGTTTTGTTTAAGACATGCGGATATTAGATGCGGAAACAATTTGGTCGGCTCACATGGGATTTTTCATCCCAAAGTCTATGTGATTGAAAGAGATGAAACGCCCTCAAATACGATTGTAATTATGGGATCGGGCAATTGGTCAGGCCCTGCCTTTTTTCAAAACGGGCAAAGGGGCAATCTTGAAATAGGTATTGCCTTTAGGGCAGCGGGACATCTTTGGTCGGATAATGTATCAGGCGGCGGTATTTCTAATACAAACCAAGAATCAGATATGCCGGCGATGCATTTGGCTCAGACTGCGTATAATGTTTTTGTGCAATCAGAGAAGTTGGCTTCGTGGTTTGAGCCGTTTGCAGCTGATCTTGAGGTATTGCAACAACGCATCAAGGTAAGAAAATCAGAATGTCTACCTTCTGTAAATCCTCCTACACCGGCAAGTGATTCCGTTGTTCCTGAACCGGAACCAGAGTCCGAGCCTGAATCCGAACCTGAGCCTGAGTCCGAGCCTGAGCCTGAGTCCGAGCCTGAGCCTGAGCCCGAACCTGAACCAGAGCCCGAACCTGAACCTGACCTTGAGCCGGTGTCAGGTTTCCCGCCGTCTATTCCGGAAAAAAGAATGATAGACGGTGAGCATGCTAATACTGCTCTCGACAGTGTTGCCCCTCAACCTTATGTGCGGCAAGAGGGTGAAACCATAAATGCCGAAACTATGTTGCAAGCCTGCGGTTGGTCTATTGAATTCTCGACAAATAAAGACCTTATAAAAAGTTCCTCCATGGGCGTTGCAATACAGGATGTTAAAACAGATAACGAGACCGTAGACTACCTTTTGTTTCTAAATAAAGAACCGGTAGGGGCTGTTAAAATAGCCAAAGACAATTTTAGTATTTCCAACGCAGATTCTTTTGAGGAAGAGGCAATATCGGGTTATTCCAAATCTAATCTTGTATATTACCAAGGGAAAAAACTTAGATTTATCTATAACATTACGGGCTCTGAAATGACTTTTACCGACAGTTCCGAAATTAAACTTAACCCTATACCTGTAAATAGGTTCTATTCACCGATAAAGCTAAGATCCATTTACAATTTTGAAGAAGATTACGAACAAGAGGATTGAATAGCATGACTCCGTTGATGAAATTGCTGGACAGATATCAAAAAATAGAAAAAGGCAAAGCTGATAATAATCTTTTTGCAAAGCTGATTCGCTGTTTCTTAGCTTATGAACCGAGATATAAAAATTTGTACAACGAGGTTTCTATCGGTTGTGATTTAATAAAAGATAAACATGTACAAGAGAAAGACTCTTGTATCGACTTGATTGCCAAAACCGCAACAGGAGAGCTTCACGCTGTAATGTGCGGCTTGTATCCTTCTGATCATGTAATGCAAAAAGCTGATATCAAGTCTTTTTTGGATGCAACAAATACGGATATATTTGCTCACATAATTATAGTTTCTACTGCAAAAAGCTGGAGTAACGAGGCCAAGAAAGCTCTTAGCGATTCAAAGCTTTCGGTAACAAGAATAAGTTTAAGAGATTTAGAATACAGCAGAATTGACTGGAGTTCCTATAAACCTGATACTGAGCCGGTTTTAAAACCCCGTAAAGTATTGCGGCAGCATCAGGAAGATGCAATAAAACAGGTAAGACTCGGTTTAAAAAAGGCCGATCGAGGCATGCTTATCATGGCTTGCGGAACCGGCAAAACTCTTACGGCTCTAAAGCTTGCGGAGAGAACAGTAGGAGCCGACGGACGGGTGTTGTTTTTGGTGCCGAGTTTGGCGTTGCTATCACAGACATTAACAGAATGGACTCAGGAAAGTGAAATTCCGCTGCGCTGCTTTGCCGTATGTTCGGACAGCGATGTAGGAAAGAAGCGCTCTCTTGAAGATGACTATCAGACAATTAGTATGGACGAACTAAGTTTGCCGGCAACTACTGACGCCAAGACCCTAGCGGAAAAAATAAATCAGTTTCATGACAAACAGCACATGACAGTGGTGTTTTCTACATATCACTCTATCGATGTCTGCGGCCGGGCTCAAGAACTGTTTGAATTGCCGGATTTTGATCTGGTGGTTTGTGACGAGGCTCATCGCACCACAGGAGCGGTTTTTGAAGGTCAAGAAGAGGACAAGAGTGTTTTTGTAAAAATCCACGATGCGGGCTATTTGCGTGCCAACAAACGTTTGTATATGACGGCAACTCCGCGCATTTACAAAGAAGATACTAAAGAAAATGCTAAAAAAGAGAATATTACTCTATGCTCTATGGACGACCCTGAGACCTACGGAGAGATGCTGTATCTTCTTACTTTTTCAAAAGCGGTAAGTCTGGATCTGTTGGTGGATTACAAAGTTGTAGTGTTGGAGGTAGAAGAGAGTCACATTAATCGCAAGCTTTCAAAGATTCTGTCAAGCGAAGGAAACAGTCTCAAGGTAAGTGATGCCGCAAAAATTATCGGCTGTTGGAAAGCCCTGTCAAAACAGGGTTTACGTGGAGATGACAGCGGCGATGCTAAGCCGATGAAAAGGGCTGTGGCGTTTTGTCAGGTAATAGAAGAAACAGGTAGGGCAAAAACCCATAGAGTTGCTTCTAAAAACATAGCTCAAATGTTCGAAGATGTTGTAAACGCATATCAAGAAGCAGAAAAAATAGATCCCTCCGAACGTTTTTACTGTGTGTCAAGACATGTAGACGGCACCATGAACGCTGGGGAAAAAGATAAAGAGCTGTCGTGGTTGAAGCAAGATATACCCGACAACAAATGTCATATATTGAGCAACGTGCGCTGTCTGTCCGAAGGAGTGGACGTGCCGTCGTTGGATGCGGTCTTATTTTTAACGCCCAGAAACTCCATGGTGGATGTAGTGCAGTCTGTGGGTCGAGTAATGAGAAAGGCGCCTGGCAAAAAGAGAGGATATGTAATTTTGCCGGTAGTAATCCCGCCCGGTATAGATACTTTAACAGCGCTAAACGACAACGAAACCTACAAAGTTGTATGGCAGGTACTGCAAGCACTGCGCTCCCATGACGATCGTTTTGATTCCCTGATCAACAAAGCCGACCTGGAGTTAAATGCATCTGTGCTGAAGAAAATAGAAATTGTTAGAATTTCTGAGTTAGAAAAAGTTCCTAAAAAAAGACAGGGCGGCCAAGCAGGTAAAATTGCCAATAGAAATCAAAACGGAGAAATAGCAGGCGATGAAACCTCATCTACAAAACCACAATTAGAATTGCCGTTTAACATAGGAGAAATAGAAAGAGCGATCTACGCCAAAATAGTGCAAAAATGCGGCAACCGGCATCACTGGGAGGATTGGGCCAATGACATAGCCAAAATAGCGAGAACGCACATTGATCGCATAAACGGCATTATAGAAAATCCCGAAAACAAAAAAGAGCAAAAGGCATTTAAAGAATTTGCCGAGGAGCTGAGGGACGACCTCAACGACTCCATTTCTGACCAAGAAGTAGTGGAAATGCTGGCGCAACACCTGGTAACCAAGCCGGTTTTCGAAGCGTTGTTTGCCGACTACAGCTTTACCGAACACAATCCTATTTCTAGAGCAATGCAAAAAGTATTGGTGTTGCTAAAAGAGCATCGTCTAGAAAAAGAAGCCGACACCTTAAATGCCTTTTATGAAAGCGTAAAGCAAAGGGCCGAGGGCATAGAAAGCGCGGACGGCAAACAAAAAATAGTTGTAGAGCTATACGACAAGTTCTTTAGAAACGCCTTTCCAAGAATGACCGAAAGGCTGGGAATAGTCTACACACCCGTAGAGGTAGTGGATTTTATAATTCACAGTGTGGACCGTCTGTTGAAAAAAGAATTCGGCCAAACCCTGGGAAGCAAGGGAGTTCACATCTTGGATCCCTTTACAGGAACAGGAACCTTTATTACAAGACTGCTCCAAAGCGGCCTGATAAAAAAAGAAGAGCTGGCCCAAAAATACAAAAACGAAATACATGCCAACGAAATAGTATTGTTGGCCTACTACATAGCAGCCATAAACATAGAATCAGTATATCACAGCATAGAGGGAGGAGAATACATACCCTTCGAAGGAATCTGCCTAACCGACACCTTCCAGCTCTACGAAAAAGAAGACCTAATAAGCCGCCTAATGGTGGACAACAGCGAAAGAAGAACAAGGCAGAAGAATCTGGATATAAGAGTAATAATAGGAAACCCGCCGTATTCGGCGAAACAGGAAAGTGCTAATGATAACAATCAGAATGTAGCATATCCAAGTTTGGATGCGAGGATAAGAGAAACCTACACCGAACGCTCCACTGCTACCAATAAAAACGCCCTCTACGACAGTTATATAAGAGCCATCCGTTGGGCAAGCGACCGAGTAGGAAAAAGCGGAATAGTAGGTTTTGTAACCAACGCCGGTTTTGTAGAAGCCAACACAGCCGCCGGGCTGCGACAATGCCTGGTGGAAGAGTTTTCGTCTATTTATGTGTTTCATCTGCGGGGTAATCAACGCACCTCCGGCGAGACCTCCAGAAAAGAAGGCGGAAAGATCTTCGGCAGCGGCAGCCGCGCCCCCATTGCCATAACATTTCTAATCAAAAATCCCAAAGCCAAAGAGCACGGTAAAATTCTATTTCACGACATAGGAGACTACCTGACAAGAGCAGAGAAGCTTCAAAAAGTAGCCGACTTTCAGAGCGTGGAAGGCATTACCTCCAAAAATGACTGGAAACAAATAGTACCGGATGAGCACGGAGATTGGCTGAGACAGCGGGATGAGAGTTTTGGTAAGTTTATTGTTCTGGGGGATAAGAAAAGAGAACTGCTCAAGATATTTGGAAACTATTCTCAAGGATTACAGCCTAGAGGTGATGCTTGGTTTTATAACTATAGCTTCAGCCAATTAGCCCCAAACATCCAAAAATCAATTAGCTTCTTTAACTCTGAAGTTGATCGCTACGAGAAAGATTTTGTTGAAACGATGAGATTGGATGACTTTGTCAGGCGCGATCCTACTCAATTTGCATGGTATGGCGATAATATAAAGGAAGTCAGTCGAGGAATTCGCCATAGCTTCAAACGTGAAGCGATAACTCGCTCACTCTATCGCCCATATAGTAAAGTTTGGGTATATTTTGATGAAGGGCTAATGCATCGACCAGGCCTAATGCCCCGCATCTTCCCGGATGCCTCGGCGAAGAATCTGGTGATTCAGGTAAATGCAAACTATAGCGGAAACGGAAATATTGCCTTGATAAGCAATGCTCTTCCTGATCTGCACTGTAACGGAGACGTTCAGGCATTCCCCCTCTACCTCTACGATCCCCCGCAACAAGACGAAACCCCTGATCTCTTCAACCGCCTCGGCAAAAAATCTACCGGACCCAAACGCCGTGATGCGATCACCGACGAAGGTCTCAAGCATTTTCAAACGGCCTATCCCAAAGAGAAAATTACCAAGGAAGACATCTTCTACTACGTCTACGGCCTGCTCCATTCGCCCGAATACCGCGAGCGTTACGCCGACAATCTCAGCAAGGAGCTGCCCCGCATTCCCTGCGTAAAAAAATCCGATGATTTTTGGGCCTTCAGCAAAGCCGGGCGCGCTTTGGCCGATTTGCATATCGGCTACGAAACGGTAAAACCGTATTCTGTGACCGTCGACGCCCCGTCTGTACCGGCGACCGCCCTGGCAGACCTGCGTGTCTGCCCTAAATCAGGTCCGGCTAAGGGCGCACACGCAGGCGCGCCCCTACACAGAACATCCATGCCGGAACAACAGATCTTTCGCGTAGAAAAAATGCGCTACGGCAAAACCAAAATCGACGGCAAAACCAAGGACGACAAAACCGTTCTCATCTATAACAACCATATCACCCTGCGCGACATTCCCCTCGAAGCCTACGACTACATCGTCAACGGCAAATCCGCCCTCGACTGGGTAGTAGAGCGCCAATGCGTAAAAACAGACAAAGACTCCGGCATCGTCAACGACGCCAATGACTGGGCGGTTGAAACCATGGGGAATGCAAAGTACCCGTTGGAGCTGTTCATGCGGGTGATTACGGTGAGTCTGGAGACTATGGCGATTGTTAAGGGGTTGCCGGGGTTGGAGATTGGGGGGTAAAAGGAATCGCGGCATTTAAACAGGCGGCGGAGATATAGAAGACAAAAAAACTCGTTCTAGAGTCGGTGCGCGATGTTTGGAGACACGTGGCTTACGAGGACGGGGGGTGAAGATGGGACTCTTTTCAGTGAGTCCGGCACCCTCCTTTCGACGCAAATCCCCCTCAATCCCCCTTTCAAAGGGGGAAGAATGCGAAGCATTCAGGGGGATTTTGATGACAAGTTATTCTCCTCCAAGATATCCTAGCGCTTTGAGTTGTGCTTCTGTTTCTTTGTCAATGACCGCCTTAACCGGCGTGTGTTGCTTTTTGCCTGCTCCCTTGCTTTCATCAGTGCCGGATGTTGAAGCAAATCTAGAAAGGTGAATACCTAGTTGATCCCTTAGCGTTACCAGGGCAATGGGAGATTCATCGCTTAGATCGCGGGTCTCCTTGGGGTCGTTTTTTAGATCGAAAAGTGTGGTTCTTGCACCGCGATAAATTAATTTATATCTTCCCATCCGAATTGCTTTTTGGTTTTGAAGAAAATTTGCCGCTGCTGCGCTGGGAAAATCATCACGTGCTTCTTTTTTTAATCTTTTTACAAGTGACTTCCCCTCCAGATCTTTCGGCGGCGCAACTCCAAGCAAATCGCAAATTGTGGGGAAAACGTCGGTCAGGCTGACTTCATCCGTATCTGAAGAAGGCTGTTCATCTGAATGTTTTCCGGGCAGGCGAATAAATAACGGCACATGCAGCAATTCTTCATACAAGGAATGGCCGTGGCCGACGGATCCGTGTTCAAAAAACTCTTCTCCGTGATCCGAGGTAATTATTATTGCAGTATCCTCAAGAAGATTCAGTTCTCCCAGTTTATTTTGCAGCGCAGCTAATTCATCATCGTGGTAGGAAATTTCTCCATCGTACAGCGCTTCAAATCTAATTTTGTCTCTGTCACCAAGCTTTACTCGTCCGGTCTTTATGCCCTCCGCTATCTTTGCAGTAGCCGACGCTTCGACTTGACCGTTGTAGGGAGCGGCATCATACATTTTTATATATTTTTGCGGGGGAATATAAGGCACGTGAGGATCTATTGTGTGAATATACAAAAAGAAAGGTTTGTTGTCGTTACGTTTGTCCAACCACTTAACAGCATCGGCGATTACAAATTGAGCGCGATTAGGTTTTCCTTCTCTCACATAGTTGGTCCAGGTATCCCATCCTCGCTGAAAGCCGAATTTGCCTGAGATATAACCGTTGGCTACAAAGCCGGCGGTTACAAATCCCAGTGATTTGAGATGTTCGGAAATCATTGTTGCAGAAGAGGGCAATGCATCTCGGTCTTCTCTTGTGTTATGAGTATCCGGATACAAGCCGGTCAACAAACTGGCAATAGAAGGCTTGGTCCAGTTTTCAGGAGCAAATGCCCGCTTAAACACCATAGCTTCGCGTTCCAAACCGGAGAGATAGTCTGTTTTAACTCTTGTGTCGGGATTGTAAGGAAGAAGCTTATCTGACCGTAGCGTATCGATAAGAACCAAAACAATATTTTTGGCTTTTATTTGGCCCGGGGCTTTTGTTTCTATTTCTGACTTCTCGTATAACCCTGATTCGTCGATAAAAACGCCTCCTTCTTGCGCGCTAAAAGTAACAGCCGCTGCATCTCCTGCCAGGGAAGAGAGATTCAGCTCAAAAGAAGAATCATTGTTAACGTTGACTTTGATTGATGCAGCTTCACCTGTGACATCAGTTAGGGCGACCACAGAAAGTGCGGCTTTTGCCCCATCTCTTTCGGGTTTAACGCGGCCTCTAATTAAAGTTCCTTCGGGTATAGGAAGATAATAAGTCAATGACTCGCCGGCTGAAAGATTCAAAGCCGTTTTACCTGTCTTTTCATTTATTGCTTTTGCTGTATCAAAAGAGGCGGAAGCCGGTCCGTCTCCGGTGTTTTCGGGAATAATTCGAACATAATCCAAAGCCAGCGAAGCTGCGATTCCTTCTTTGGTGCGCGCTTTCGAACCGCCTTGTATTTTAATTTCATTTAGACCCGCTAAAATGCCTTTTTGAAAGCTGACTTGTGCATGGTCAAATTCCGATCCCGCTTGTATTTCTCCCACAAAATTTTTGTTTAAAAATATCTTGGCTTTTTTAGAACCTTCGGCTTTTAGCCTAAAGGCAATTGTTCCTCCGCCTTGTTCTTCTTCGGGTGCGTGAAAATATATAACTCCGTTGTTTCCGGTAACATAACTATAAGTTAGGCCGTCACGATTGAAATTTCCTTTAATACCGCTCATCCACTCAGCAAGAGTATATTTATCCCTGGCGGCAGTTCCGAAATCTATTAAAAGACCTGATGAGCGAAAATGTGCTCTTTCGAGATGATCGGCAAAACGAAATCTTTGGATATATCCGTCATCTATTTCTGTCGTGTTGTTGTCTGTAACTGCAACAGATTTGTGTATATCGTCAAACCCTTCTCGCTCTCTGATTTGAGACGGTGAAAGAACCTCAACGGGAGGAGAATTTGTCGGCTGAGATTGTTTACCGTTGCCGCAAGATAAACAAAGCAACATCAAAAAGACAGCCGTTGTTGATTTGTTGATAGGTTTAAATTGTATTTCTAAATGTAACATAAGAACATTATATAATTGCAACGGACTAAAAAATCCAACTTCAAGCTGTTGCAGGCTTTTTGTTTGCAATCCTATCAACATTGGCGAAGCAGTCATATCTCGGTTATGAACAGCTTGGAGGTTGAAAGAACCATGTTGATGATGGAAAGACCCATGACAAAAAGTTCATTTTTATCAGCGATTGGTTTTTTAGTTCTTGCTTGTGCAGTAGGAGCTGCCGAAAAGGAGAAAAATATGAGTACCAAAGCTGAAACTGCGGTTTTCGCAGGAGGATGTTTTTGGTGTATGGAACAGCCGTTTAAGAACATATCAGGAGTGCTTAAAGTAACTTCCGGATATACCGGCGGAGAGCTAAAGAATCCAAGTTACGAACAAGTATCATCCGGCAAGACCGATCATCTGGAGGCGGTATCGGTGGAGTATGATCCGTCGGTTGTATCCTATGAAAGTTTGCTCGAAGTTTTTTGGCGACAAATTGATCCCACAGACGACGGCGGTCAGTTTGCTGATCGCGGAACTCATTATCGAACAGCAATATTTTATTTTAACTCTGAGCAAAAGCAAAAGGCGGAAACATCAAAGGAATTACTGGAAAGATCAAAAAAATTTTCCAAACCTATAGCAACACAAATTCTTCCTGCAAAAACATTTTATCCGGCAGAGACCTACCATCAGGCCTTTTCCGAAAAAAATCCTGAAAGATACAAGGCTTATCGCCTAGGTTCCGGAAGGCAAAGTTTTTTGGACAAAACATGGAAAACAGCCGAAACAAATAATGCTAAGCCGCTTTCGTGTTCAAACTCTGATGAAGCTTTAAGAAAAAAGCTGACACCGTTGCAGTATGAAGTAACGAGGTTAAACGGAACTGAAAGGCCTTTTAACAATGAATACTGGGATAATAAAAAACCGGGTATCTACGTAGATATTGTGTCAGGCAAACCGCTGTTCAGTTCAAAAGACAAGTACGATTCCGGTACCGGTTGGCCCAGTTTTACGCGTCCGATCGATTCCAAGCAAATAGTATCGAAAATAGACAGCTCTCACGGAACGCTAAGAACAGAAGTGCGAAGCGCCGAAACCGACAATCATTTGGGACATGTCTTTGATGACGGTCCTAAACCCGGAGGACAAAGATATTGTATAAACTCCGCTGCCTTAAGATTTGTTCCAAAAGAAAAAATGGAAGAAGAGGGATACCAAGATTATTTATATCTTTTTAACAAACGATAGTTTGTATCTTTTCAAAAACTGCCGGTGAGTTAGAACAACGAGTATAAATAGATCCGGTTGAGGATACTATGCTCGCTGACAATGCATTCCGTTTGTTGAACACCTTGACTAAACGTGCCGATAAATCATTAATAGTAGAGGAGGAGAAAACCGATGGCAAAACATATACATATTTTTGCAGGCTTTGCATTTTTTCTGTTTTTAGCTTCTTCTGCTTACGCTCAAAACACTGATGCTGTGTTGGGCGTTTGGCTTGTAGAAGACAAAACCGGCAAAATTGAGATTTTTAAGTGCGGATCAAAATATTGCGGAAAGACCGTTTGGATAAAGCCGTCTGCTGATAATCCAAACCCTTCCTTGTTGACGGATACAAAAAATCCTGACCCTGCAAAGCGAAATCAAAAGCTGATGGGAAAAACAATCATGTGGGGGCTCACCTATAGCGAGAAAGACAAGCGCTGGGAGAACGGGTCGATCTATGATTCAAGAAGCGGAAAGGTTTACAGTTGTCACATTACCGCCGAAGGTTCGAATAAACTTCTTCTCAGAGGATTTTTGGGTATATCACTCCTCGGACAAACAACAGTTTGGACCCGCCAATAGACCGTTTGTTAAGCTTTATTTTGTCTTAAATGTAAACCAATATTTTGAGGGAAGAAACGATACCTCAAGCTCAGCTTTTAGCGGAAAGGCCTTCGAGCTCTTTTATGTGGTCTTCTGAAAGAGTTGTTAGTTTTCCTGCTGAAAATGCTTCTTTGATTTGATCTAACGTAAAGAATTTTGGCGATACGCGGCTGATCTCCGGCAATGATGCATAGATATTTCCCATAGAATCGACGGAATGTATTCCGGGAGGAAGTTTAAGTTCGGTACCGCCGCCGCGCTCAACTTTTGCCGATACGCCGCGATTCATCTTGTCTGCTTTTGCCATAATTTACCACCTTTGTCACAGCCGCAAACTAGGCGGCATTATTGTCTAGAAAATATCGATATGCTTACCTGCCTATCGATAAGAGTCCTGTTTTTATTATTCCTATCTTCTATTTGTCCAGATATTTTTTACATTAGGGGCAATCGAAATGCGCTTCGGTAAAGATATTTTATTGCAAAACTATTTGTACAGGGTAGGTTTTTGAGGGCAAATCGCTATGGTGACGGTTCAGCAAGCACGGAATGATATAAATTATTTAAAAAACATAATGTTGAACGACATATCAAAATATATTCAAACTCAATTAAGCGGTGAATTAAAAGACAGATTGTGGCTGTTGTTGCCTTTGTTAGCATCCATGGCAGTATATGCAAATACGTTATTTTATGATTTTGTCTGGGATGATATATATCTGATATCAGAAGATCATGCTGTTAAATCGTTTAAATATCTGAGGGTTATATTTTCCAGTGACTTTTTCGGACACCAAGAAGATGAACTGGTCTACGGATATTTTAGGCCCTTAATTACGCTGTCTTATGCTTTGGATTGGAGTATTTGGAGCGGCAGGCCGTTTGGTTATCATTTAAGCAATATCTTATTGCATGCACTTTCTTCTGTTTTGACAGGTGTGTTGCTCAGAAAGATGAAGTTCTCAGTTAAGGTCTCTCTTGCTGCTTCTTTGCTTTTTGCGGTTCATCCTATCCATACAGAAAATACAGCTTGGATTTCGGGACGTACGGATATTTGGGCTTTTGTGTTTTCTATTTCTGCTGCGGTTGTTCACCTCTCGGAGCAAACGGGAACAAAACAAGTATTATCGAAAATGTCGGCAGCTTTGCTATTTGCAGCAGCAATGCTTTCAAAAGAAATGTCAATTGTGTTTATATTCTGGATTGCGATTATTGACCGGTCTTTTCGCAGTTATTCTATAAAACGCGTTGTTGTTTCATTGGCTCCTTATGTAGGAGTATTGTTGCTGTATATTTTCTGGCGGTTTTATGTTGTAGAAGTTCAAACACCGTTTCGTTCACTTGACATAGGTATTTTAGAAAAATTGTTTTCAGCACCTTGGACTATCGTTCGTTATATTGCCTGGTTGATATTGCCCATAAAACAAAGCGC
>CAYWLQ010000031.1:31342-38259 GCA_964458775.1 uncultured Myxococcales bacterium
TTTGGCAGTGCTTTGCGGATACGAGCTTACAAAACAAGGATTAGTCTCCTCAAGAAATGCAGTTTCGATTTTTGTTGTCATAATAGCAGTGCTGGGAACTGCTACTGTATTGAGAAACCGGGTCTGGAAAAATAATGAGGTTTTTTATAGAGAAACACTAAACAGCATGCCTTCTGCTCTCATATGGTGTAACCTGGCCAATCACTATATTCATTTGTCTGAGTGGAAGAAGGCGGAACAGGCTCTTATAGAAGCAAAAAAGTATTTTTCAGATGACTATCACTATTTGTCGGCTCGTGCTCTATGGCATACAGCCCAAGGTCAATATAAAGATGCCATTGTATTACAAGAAAAAATTGTTTCAAAATCCGTTAGGGGAAGAGCTGTCGCGTATAATAACCTCGCCTTTTTATATCGTGTTACCGGCAACTACAAAAAAGCCGAAGCTCTTCTTTTAGAGATTATCGAAAATAATAAGGCTCATGCCGATGTCTACTTTAATCTGGCAGAGATCTACAAGGCAACCGGACGACTGAAACAAGCTGTTTTATCCTATCGCGAATCGCTGAACCGGCGTCCCGACCATTTACCTACTGCAGCGGCTTTGGCCGGAGCCTTGATGGAAAACAAAAAAACAGAAGAGGCTATTTTGATATTGAAATCGCAAGCAGCACTGTATCCTGACAATGCCGGTTTGTTAAATAACCTCGGAATAGCATACAAAAAAACAAATCGCTTAAAAGAAGCGGTTGTCATGTTTGAAAAGGCAATCAAACAAGATAAGTCCTATAACAAAGCCCGTCTCAACTTGGCAGGAGTATTGATATTACAACAAAAAAATAGCGAAGCAATCAGGCATTTGGAATATATTGTTAAGAATGCACGGAATACAGATGAGGCATCAGCTGCAAAAAGAATACTGAATGATATTTTAGATTGAATTTGAATTTATCTATATGTTCCTAAACAATCCAATTTTGTTCGATTATCGCTGCCTCATAACAAATCGGTAGTTTAAGTGTTTTTTGCAAATTTAGTAGTTTTCCATTTATGCAGCATTATGTTTCTTCTGTTGACATAGCAGATCTAAAAATTATAGTGATGCAGCGGATACGGAGGTTCATGTTAGATGAATAGTAAATTAATTGATAAACGCGTATTGAAAAGAAACTTGGTAAACGGTCTGATTTCTAAAGAAGAATATAATAAGTACTTGGAATCCCTACCGGATATGGCTGACAATGCCGAACCGGTTATCGAAAGGCTTTTCGGCGATTCTCAATCTGAGAATGACGAAGACGAAACATCGGAAGCAATATCATGACAGAAAATGAAGGCGATAATTCCGTCAACCTAAGAGAACAGGAGATGGGAGATGAGCCTGACTTCCCGATTGATTTTTCTACTTTTATTCTTTCTTTAAGTTCTTCTGCTGCTGTTCATTTGGGAATGATGCCTCATCCTGAGGGACAGGAAACTATTCGAAATTTTCCAATGGCAAAGCAAACTATTGATATTTTAGATATTTTGCAGGAAAAAACAAAAGGCAATCTAACAGGCGAAGAAGAGCGCCTTTTAAGTGAGATACTCTACAATTTGAGGATGACTTTTGTCAGGGAATCCCAAAAATTTTGAAGGAAGAGCTATAGTTCTTTTTGTTGTAGTAACAGCAATAGCTGCTTTGGTTATCGGATGTCGTCCGGTCAGCGAGCCCATTTCTGAACCTGTCTCAATCACGCCTGCTTCAGCAGGTGCGTCGACTTCTACGGATCCTTTGGTGCGTGTAATACATCCCAATGTGCCGGGCTCTTTTGTTGCGGTGTCAAAAAAGATAAGACCTTCGGTGGTAAGTATCTTTACGGCACAAATAGTTGCACAAAGTCCCTTCAGCGATTGGTTCGGTCTTGATCGTCTTTTTATGCCAAATCGAGAGCGCATTCAGCGCTCTTTGGGTACCGGTTTTGTTATCGATGCTGCCGGGTATATTCTAACCAATTTCCATGTGGTTCGCGGTGCGCACGAAATTTTAATTCAATTAGAAAACGGAACAGAGATTCCCGCAGTGCCTGTGGGAGCAGATCCGGGAATAGATGTGGCACTTCTCCATGTTGAAGCAGGTGGACTTTCTCCGGCTGAGCTCGGAGATTCCGATCATGTAGAAGTTGGGGAATGGGTAATTGCTGTAGGCAATCCGTTCGGTTTATCGCACACTGTTACCGCAGGTATTGTAAGTGCAAAAGGACGCGAATATCGTGATTTAGGAATGCATCAGCGGGGATATCAAAATTTCATTCAAACCGATGCGTCCATTAATCCGGGTAATTCGGGCGGTCCCTTGGTAAATACTTTGGGAGAAGTTATAGGGATGAATACTGCGGTTTCCGCTGCGGGACAGGGTTTGGGCTTTGCTGTGCCGATAAACATGATTAAAACCATTATTAATCAACTTAAGAGAAACGGCAGGGTTGTAACCACCTGGATCGGAGTGGGAATCAGAGAAATATCCGAAGTATATCGCAGAAAGCTTCAGCTTCCGAACGGGATTTTGGTTACTGAGATTTATTCCAACGGGCCCTCTGATAAAATTCTTGAGCCGGGGGATGTTATAACAACCCTAAACGGAACCTCTATTTCGAGCAGTTCGGAGTTTACCTGGTTGGTAGGAACCGCAGGAGTAGGAAGCGAGATTCGCCTAAAAGTGTTTAGAAAAGGAAAAATAGAAGACATTACCGTAAAAGCAGCCGAAAAACCCGACATTCTTCAGTAAATTAGCAAATTAGACTTCAAATGGTACCCGACAGAATCAAGCCCTCCGGGCTTACCCGAAGGGTCATCCTGACCGCGCCCCTCGTGGGCGCGGGCGGTGGTTAGCATCGCCAGGCTCAGAAAGTCTCCAGTTAGGACCAGCGCCCCTCGTGGGCGCGGGCGGTTAGGTAACAAACAGTTGGCAATGGGTTACTGGGTAGAAGCTGACCGCGCCCCTCGTGGGCGCGGGCGGTTAGAGCAGCAAGGTTTTTTAATGGTCAGTCTCGCAATGATTAGAATATCAACTTCCAAGCCTCTCAGGCTTATCCGAAGCTAGTCGTGACTGAGGTCTAACAAACCGCGCCCACAAGGGACGCGGTCAGGATGAACGACTGCGTCGTTAAGCCCGGCGGGCTTGGGTTGCGCTTGGACGGCTCGCTGTTCCGATCGACCGCGCCCACAACGATTAGAGCGGCAAGGTCGCTTTATGAGGTCATTTTTGATAATATTTTCTCCATTTGTCTCTTGTTTAGAGGGAAATTGGAAATTCATCCTCATTTTCGGCTAAGATGATACCTATGACTGAGAAATCGAAAATTCTTCTGGTTGATGATGAGCGCTCGATGCGGGAAATGGTTTCGATTTTGCTTAAGCGCAACGGATTTGAGGTTGTTACTGCGAGGTCGGGAAAACAGGCCAAGGAAATTCTGGAGCAAGACAAGAATTTTGCTTTGGTTATTACCGATTTGGTAATGGATCGCGGAGGCGGGCTGGAGGTGCTTGCGGCGGTAAAAGAGATGGGGTTGGGTATAGAGGTTATTGTGTTTACAGCGTTCGGAACGCCTGAAACCGCTGTGGATGCTATGAAAATGGGCGCTTTCGACTATGTTTCCAAACCCTTTAATGTTGATGAATTTATGATCACGGTAAATCAGGCTATCGCTCACCGTGCTCTGATTCGCGAAAATGAAGATTTGCGAGCCAGGGTAAGGGGAGAGTTTAGGTTTGCGGATATTATCGGACGCTCAAGAGCCATGTCCGAAGTTGTGGCTTTGTGCAAAAAAGTGGCTGATTCTATGGCCGGAGTGCTAATTACGGGAGAATCCGGTACGGGCAAAGAAGTAATAGCGAGAGCGCTTCATTTTTCGAGCAGAAGGGCTGCGGCTCCGTTTCTGCCCATTAACTGCGGAGCGTTGCCTGAGCAATTAATGGAATCTGAACTTTTCGGTCATGTAAAAGGCGCTTTTACAGGAGCGTCTCAAGACAAAGAGGGAATTTTTACCGCAGCTTCGGGCGGCACAGTATTTTTGGACGAAATAGGAGAGTTGCCGCTTCCGTTGCAGGTAAAACTATTGAGGGTTTTACAGGAAAAAACCGTTCGACCAGTGGGATCAAGTCATGAAATTCCCATTGATGTTAGAATTACGGCAGCCACCAACCGCGACTTGTGGGCGCAAACCGAAGAAGGCGCATTTAGAAAAGATTTGTTTTACAGGCTTAACGTTATCAATGTTTTTATTCCTCCGTTAAAGCAGCGCAAGGAGGATATTCCTCTGCTGGTAGAGCATCTTTTGGACAGATTGGCGTCGGATTACGGAATGCCCAAAAAGAGCATTAGCCAAGAAGCCATGAGAGCACTTATGAGGTATGACTATCCTGGAAATGTTAGGGAATTGGGAAATATTTTGGAGCGAGCCTCGGCTCTTTCTTCTGACAGTATGATCAATTTAGAAGACCTGCCGTCATCGTTGTCGAGAGCCTCAATCTTGCCGGAACCGCCGGCCGCTGTTTTGCCGGAAAGAGGCATTAATCTCGATCACGTTTTGGCGGATTTTGAAATCAGCTTAATAGAGCAGGCGTTAAAAAGAGCAAACGGAGTCAGAACCAAGGCAGCCGAAATTTTGGGTGTTTCCTTTAGGTCATTTCGCTATCGTTTGAGCAAGCTGGGCATAGAACCTGAGGGCGAAACCGAAAACGAAGAGGACGATGAACCCTCAAACTGACAATTTTTGTCACCATCCTGTGACCAATTTGGGCATAAAAGTTTATCTAAAGTGTAATTTAAGCCCAAACTGGGCAGTTTTATTCTCCTAACCGCCCAAAAACGAGTCTTTAAGCAATGGCACATGCCTTGCAGAAAGGAAAAGCCGTGATGAGAAAAACGCAACCGCAAAAGGGATTTACTTTGATAGAGCTGATGATAGTAGTGGGCATTTTGGCGGTTTTGGCAGCAGTGGCCATGACCTCGTACAGCGCCTACGTAAGAAAATCCCGAAATTCAGAGGCCACCTCGATTTTGGCGGATATTCGTTTGAAGCAGGAGGCCTATAGAGGAGCGTTTCAGGAATACGCAAGCGGTTGCGGAGCTTGGGTTCCGAGGGCAACGCCCGACGCCGAATCCGCACCGGCCTCGGGAATGAGCGATGAATGTACGACAACCTGGAGAAGACTGGGAATAGTATTCCCCAACAGCCTGTACTTTGTATACGACACCGAAGCGGGCCCGCCGGGAACAGATCCGTCAAAAGACAGATACGATGCGGCATCATCGGCCAGGGATTTTTGGTACGGAGCGGCGGCAATAGAAGATTTGAATTCAAACGGAAAATGCGGAGGCTTTGTGGTGGTATCCGGAGAAATGAAAATAACAGAAATTCCGGAAACCGAAGCAGCCTGCACATATTAAAAGAAACAAACGGCGCGCCCCGAACGGGACGCCCCAACAAAAAAGAGGAGCGACACCATGAAAAAGGCACAAAGAGGATTTACCCTGATCGAACTTATGATTGTGGTAGCAATCATCGGTATCCTGGCCGCCGTAGCAATCCCGGCTTTCGTAAACTACATGAAGAGAGCAAAGACCTCAGAAGCAACGTTGAATTTGAAGAGTATCGTAGAGGGTGCTGTTTCGTATTATGAGACCAAAAACAACTATATGCCGCCTGCCGCGCCGGAAGGTGATGGTTTTACGCCTGCAGCTGACCCGACTGCTGAGCCTTATGAAATAGTAGACGCAGACTGGGACGGCGACAGCAATTGGCCGAATATTGGATGGAGACCGTCGAAAAATATTTACTATCAGTATAAATTTTCACAGCAATGTGGTGCGGCAACATGTACTGCGACAGGTGAAATTGGAAGAGCAGAAGCTCAAGGAAATCTGGATGGTGATGATGTGTTTTCCAATTTCTCAAGGCTGATTGAAAGAAATGATGGCGGAATGGCTCTTATCCGTGATGTTGTAATTAACGAAGAAGACGGCAATAACGAACTCGAATAGTATAAACGGTTAGTCTAACTGAGTTCCTTTCTTTTTCTCTCTTACCATTTGAAATCCCTAATAATACTGAATTTAACTTTTCTAAAGAGCATGTTGCAAAAATACCAATACTGCAAAGGGGGATTTTCCCGTGAAAAAATCACCTAAAGGATTTACTCTGATTGAGCTTATGGTACTAGTGGTCATATTGGGAATTTTGGCAGCGGCAACAATTCCAGTTTTTGTCAATCATATGAAAAGATCAAAAAGTGCTGAAGCCACTATAAATATCAAAGCTATTATTGAAGGCGTTGTTTCATATTACTCCACCAGACGTTCTATGATGCTTCGATTCCCGCTGTTTTGAAAAAGGGGGTTTAAGGGGAGATTTTCTTCGATTCCCGCTGTGTTCTGCGACAATTAAAAATCCCCCTAACCCCCTTTTTGAAAGGGGGAATTGAAGAAAATCCCCCTAACCCCCTGAAAAACAGTGTTTTTAGGTGCAATACTGTGCATGTCTGCCTGTCTTTCTTGATGATTTTACCAAACTCAAGAAAATAATTTGAATTTTCGTCGATAATTTTTTCTTTTCTCTCTAATATTTTATGGCAAAGAAATCAGTTCTTTATTAAATAAATTTAAATATTTTGCTTTGGGCAATTTTTAAAACTTTTTTGGTATAAATACTGCTTGACATTATGAAACGCTGTCTCTATATCTACCGCTCGCCGCCCGCCCTGCGGGTTGGTGCGTGGTGTTTTTTACATCATGGTTTATCGATGTTTGAAAAGCTGCGGTTGTTTAAAAGCAACTTTTTTCTTGTCCCGCGTAGTTTCTTGCTGGCGTAGCTCAATCGGTAGAGCACCTGATTTGTAATCAGGCGGTTGCGGGTTCAAGTCCCATCGCCAGCTCC
>CAYWLQ010000032.1:0-32638 GCA_964458775.1 uncultured Myxococcales bacterium
CTCTCCCACTACTGTATGAACAGAAACGTAATCTGTTTCGGCCGACTCAAGAACCATGGAGGTTATTTGATTGGCCATAGATGCATGGGGAGTCTCACCCCAAAGATTAGTCGGATACGGTCGAGGGAACCCGCTGCCTTGACGGCGCATGGGTTCGGTTAGAGGGATCATCGAAAGCTGCTCATCTTCGGGATCGAACGGCCATTGACGAAGATTGCCCAAGTCGAGCATTAGGTTGTTATAGGGTTGTGCGGTTGAAGTTGCAGGCAAACCGCCCACTGCCAGACTTTGGCCGGTTCCTACAATTCCTACCCAGTCCCAATCTATATTGTGAGGATCGGTGTCGACACAAAATTCGGCGCATTCAATATCATCGCAATCAACCGCTCCGTCTCCGTCGTTGTCCAGTTCGTCCGCACAAAGTTCTTCAGTATTTTCCGGAGTTGAAGAGTCAGTGTCGTTTTTATTGGAGGATTCTTCTCCGCAGGAAATCAATACTATTGTTGCAGCAAATAAAAAAAATTTTAAAAATGCTGTTTTCATGATTTTTTATGCCTTTTCTTATTGTTAGTTCAAAGACTTAGCCTTAGTAAAAAGAGCGAAGCCCGAACACAAAGTCGAGCTTCGCAGTAAAATACATGGTAGTTTTTTTTGCACGAGGAATATCAGCCTGGATCGCTATAGGTGAAAACGTCTCCTTGGAGTCCTATGGCATTTGAACAACCGGCAACCCAATTGCTCTGATTGGGAATGATTTTCAGCGAGGTAGGATCTGCGCAGTAAGGATCGTCATTGGGTTCGGGGATTTCCGGTGTTTCTTCTGCATCTCCTGCATCGCTCTCGTTGTCTGACAGAATGAGTTCGATGTCTTGGACGCAGAAATCATAGTATTCGATGTCTCCTAAGTGTGAAGCAATTTGAATCTGCAGACTAGTAAACAATTCGGGATTTAATTCAGGTCTATCAGCTTCAGCAAGATAGAAGACTTCTGCCATAGAAAATAGATAGTCTTGGGGTTCGTCGAGAATTTCGGCAACGATATATCCGTTATCTCCTTTTACAGTATCAGAACCTTCGAAATTATCTTCGAATTGAATTCGCAGTTCAGAGGGAAGTTCTCCGGTCACCGTCAATCTGAAACCGATAAGGCTTGACAAGTCCGAAGGGCATTCTCCAAGAGGTGTTTTGTCCGCATTGCTTTCTGATTGGCAAAGGTTGAGACCGAATCCTGCACCCCAGTGGCTTTCCCATCCGTCATTGTCTGCGGGACCCACTACAACGCCTTTTGCGCACAGTTTACCGGCACCGTCATTTGTTAATTCAATGTCGGACTTGGTGGGGTCGGTATTGCGTTCCTCTTTTGTTTCGGTGTCTTTGTCTTCTTCTGTTTCTGTATCTACTGCCTCTGCTACACATTTTCCTTCTTTGCATTCCAACCCTGAATTGCATTTGTCGTTTACACAATCGCAACCCAGAGAACCGACCGAACACGCTTTTTCATTGTCGGTGTTATCTGAATCTCCGCCGCAGTTGAGCGCCAGAATTGCGCCTGTTGCAAACAGAAACATAAAACCGATTGTTAACCATTTGTTCATAGTGCCTCCTTGTAGACTATAATATTAACGTTACATCGTTAAATGACAATCCTAATTATGATTATCTGTTTATGATTGTCCATTTAGAATTGTATATAACTATTATCAGTTACATAACAATACAATCACTGCCGTTAAGTTGCCGCAAGGTTACAAAATAGGTCAGATTTTTATTCGATGTTGTATTTATTGAGATCTACCGTCTTTGGGCAATATTACGAATTGTTCTAACCACAAGACCTGAGTTGCGAGTAAGTAGGTTATTATTTCTTACTGCAATGTCCAAAGCGTTAGACGATCCTACAATGACGGCCAGTTTTTTGCCTCTGGTTACAGCAGTGTAAACAAGATTTCGTTTGAGCATTACAAAATGTTGAGTATGAATTGGTATTATCACTGCTTTGTATTCGCTTCCCTGGGATTTGTGAATGGAGCAAGCATAGGACAGGGTCAGTTGGTCCAGCTCCGTTGCAGGATACCTTACTTTTCGCTCAAAAAAAGATACCTCAACCCATTCCAAATTGTCGTCTTGATCTGCTACTATACCTATATCTCCGTTAAAAACCTCCAAATCATAATTGTTTCTGATTTGCATTACTTTGTCGCCGATTCTAAATCTGCCGATGCCCTCTTTGGGATTTAGCAAATTCTGAAGTTCGATATTGAGATTGGCTGATCCCAATAGACCCTTGTGCATTGGCGTTAAAACCTGAATATCTTCTATAGGGTCTAATCCAAATTTTTGCGGAATTCTCTCTTTGACCAATTGCTTTATTGTTTCCAAGCAATCTTCAGGAGTGTTTCGCTCGATAAGAAACAGGTCGGCGTCTTCACCCTTTTCTCCGCTTCTGGGTTTGATCCCTCTCAATATGTCGTGCGCTCCGGTAACTATTAAGCTTGCTCTTGCTTGTCGAAATATTTCATCAAGATGAACCGAGGCCAAAGTTTCTTTGTATTTTTTGCTAAGTTCCAGCATGTCGGCCAAAACGGTTCCCGGTCCCACCGAAGGAAGCTGGTTGGGATCTCCGACCAGTAAAAGTCGACATTTTTGAGGCAATGCCTTTAACAGTGAGGCAAACAGCTCAATGTCAACCATTGAAACCTCATCAACCACCACTGCATCTGCTTCTAGCGGATTCTCTTCATTGCGTTCAAACCGCATGGTTCTAGGAGTAAATTCCAGCAATCTATGAAGAGTTGCGGCTTCTCTGCCCGAAGCTTCAGTCATTCGCCTGGCCGCTCTGCCGGTGGGCGCTGCCAAAACAGTGCGTAGGTTCATGGACTGCAAACAGCTGACAAGTCCTTTTAAAATAGTGGTTTTTCCTGTTCCCGGTCCGCCGGTCAGTAATAATACCTTGGCGTTTTTAAGTGCATAAAAAGCAAAACGCTGTTTTTCTGCGAGTTCTATTCCGGTTGATTGTTCAGCTTGGGAAATTGCATGTTTCGGATCGAAATTGAGAGGTGTAATATTTTCAGAAACGTAATTTGCCAATATGTCCGCAACTGTTTTTTCTGCATTAAACAAATGTGACAGATAACATCCATTAAAATCTTCTCGTTCAATCCGTATTTTTCCCATCAGGCACAATCGATCCATTGCAGCTCTAATTATCTCAATGTCCGCACCTAACAACTCACCTGCTGCGGCTGTTAAGTCCTCTGTTAGAGAAAAAGTATGCCCCTCCTTGGAAAGCTCTTCGAGAGTATACAAAATACCGGCTTCAATTCGAGGAGCGGCATCCTTGGGAATACCTAAATTGCGTCCTATTTTATCAGCAGACAAAAAACCTATGCCCGAAACTTCTGCAGCCAATCGATAGGGATTGTCGCTGACCGTTCGAACGGCATCGTTTCCGAATCGCTTGTATATCCTGAGAGCAAAAGCGGGAGATATGCCCACTGATTCCAAAAAAACCATAACTTCCTGCAATGCTTCTTTGGACAAAAGGGCGCCGGCAATAGCAGAAGCACGCTTCGGTCCCATGCCCTCCACTTCGGCAAGTCGATAGGGATGGTTCTTTAATACATCGAGAGTTTTCATGCCGAACTTGTCTACAATTCGTTTGGCCATAACAGGCCCTAAACCCGGAACCAGTCCCGAACCCAAATACTTCTCAATGCCCTTTATAGTGGCCGGTGCAATAGGTATGGAGGTTTCGGCCGCAAACTGTCTTCCATGGATTTTGTCCTGTTGCCAGTGCCCTGAAAATCGAAGCGTTTCACCTGCAGAAATACGCTGAAATTTTCCCACAACAGTAGCGATTGCTGCTTCTTTTACCGCCAGTCGTAAAACCGTCCATCCGTTAGCGGGATTGTAGAAAACAATTCTTTCAACAGTGCCTTCTAAAATCTCAGATTTTTCAGAAACCTCTGTCATATGGGCAATCTCAATAGCGGCTTTTGTAAAACAATATAATCCAATGATCTAAACAACTAAATGATTACATAACAGCAACGGTTTACGTTGTGAACCGATTTTTGTTTGCCTAGGAATTTGAAATTTTTGGATTGACATTAACTTTTTTAATAATACATTTTCTATGTTTTCGGAAAATGCGTGTAAATAAATAAACGGCGGATGTTTCTGTGGAGAAACGGCAAGGAGGAGAAAACGGTAATTCCACAAAATGCGCGTCGCGACGTTTATGAAACTCAGCAACGCCGAACTATCGTATAGGCGAATCTGCAATTGAAAAGGAGAAATGAAAAATGAGTGAGAAAAAAAGAAGAAAGCTGTCGGTCTTTGTACCTATTAGTGTCTCGTGCCGCACGAAGAGACTTTGATTAGGTTTGATGTAAAGCATCTTCCGATACAGAATGCTGTGAGTGCAAGCAGCCTTCAGGCATTGGTTCGTGTGACAAACAGTATCAGCGATGAAGAGATCCATGTTCCCACTCCGCAGATGATAAGAGGGAGGAGAAGGCGAGTTCTCGGTAATGGGGATGGGCGGCGGAATTTCAGATTTGAAAGATTACCGACCCAGGGGAGGTGCACAATGAGACATTCTCTAACAAGAACTGCTCTAAGCGTTGTTTGTTTTCTGTTTTGTTTGTCTACAATGACAGAAAATGCATTTGCATCTTTTCAAATGAGATATCGCGCTAAATGGCGTACGGACTACGTTGACGGAAACATCGGGCAATATTTAACAGGAACAACGGACACTGACAGGCCTGCCCGTTATATCTGGTACGATATTTATACAGGAACAGGCAGTACTCATGTGGCTTGGGGGGTGCTGAACAGTTCCGGAGATACGGCCTATTTTACAGCGAACAACGGTCAGAACTACTGGCTGGTGTTAACTACTGTTCTAGAAAAAGGCGGTAATTTATTTGTTCTTGAAGCTACTACCATGAATACCAATTGTGTGTCGGGTACTCCGGCAGCTAAATATTATCATCATGTGGTGCCGTCAGGGATTCCAAACAATACTTTCAAGACTTATTCGGGAACTTACGATGTCGGGTATCATGCCGGTGTTGCACCGGTTGGTGCGCAAGTCTTGGACATGTCAGCGTTGTTTGACATGCCGCCGATTAGAGTAATCTCAGTCGTCGGTTTTGATGGTATGGGCAGTCAATACCAAGGAGACAACAGGCTTTGTCTTGACTGGGTCGGTCCGGGACATCATTTCTGGAAGTGGCTTTTAGCCCATGAGTTCGGTCATGCGTTATCCGACCACCAATATGGAGTAATTTGGCGAGGAGAACAGGGAATCGCCGAAGTTGACACCGACACAAGTCATTTTTGCGGTGCCAATACCGCACATAACTTGATTTCTTGGGAAAGAATAGACGATACACAATCAGAAGGTTTCGCCAACTTTGCCGCCTCTGTGCTAATGTTTACACGAACCGCTGCATCTCCGGTATTCGGAGTTCGTACTGCGCTGACGCTGCCGTCATTCATTCCGGCACCGGTACGAACCGCTGCGCTAAGTCCTCCGTGGTCTGCGAGCATGACGACTCAATATAAATACATGGAAAACGCATGCTACTGGAACATGGTTGACCACGGTATCGAGTGGGACTGGCAAAATTTCTTTTGGCAGGTCTGGTCTACAGGTGTAAACAAAATCGAAATCGCCGACATGTTTGACATCTGGCCGACCGGATATCCTGACACCACTTGGCAGAACAGACGATGGGTGGTTATCGACGCTTGGGCGGAATTTTTTCTCACCCCAAACCAGTTGATGAATTTCCGAGACAAAGCAGACCTCAATGGAATAAATCATTGATTTGCGGCCAAGCGTGTCGGCATAAAGGTAAAAAATGTTACAATTAAAATATCGATCATTTATAACGGCTGTTTCTGTAATCGCACAGTTGCTTGCATTGTCAGCATGCAAATCGACTACAAACGACATAACGTCTGACAGCTCTGATTCCTCGGCGATTGATTCTGATGCGACTGATATGGATTCTTCTTCAGTCGATTCTCATGGAATTGATTCCGACACAGTGACTATTAAGGATTTCGACACTGAAATTCTAAATGACTATCTTGCAACCGGATTTGTACCGATTGAGCCAGGGACTTTTATTCTCGGTTCTCCTCAAACAGAGCCGTGTCGGGGGGCTTTGACAGAGACTCAAGTAGAAGTAACGCTGACATATAGATTTGAGATGGGCATTACGGAGGTAACACAAAAAGTCTGGGAGGCGACCGGGTTGCTTAATCCGTCGTATCCAAAACAGGAAGCGGATTTGCCGGTCCACTATCTGAATTGGTTCGATTCTCTTGCATTTTGCAACCGACTTTCCGAGTTTGCCGGTCTTGAAACCTGTTACGATTTGTCGTCTTGTACTGGAGAACCGGGAACGGGATGTCCTCATGGCGGTGATCCTAAAAAAGAAGGAATGTGCTCTACGTCAGTATATTCCTGCGCCAACGTGCGCATGTATGAGCGAATGTTTGAATGTAAGGGATATCGTTTGCCTACTCATGCGGAATGGGAATATGCAGCGAGAGCCGGTACGACAACTTCAACTTATAACGGTAATACGTTCGGTGAAGCCGACATATGCTCTCAAGTGGAGGTATTGGATGCAATTGCTTGGTATTGTTTTAATTCCAACAATGAAATAAAACCTGTGGGACAGAAACTTCCAAATTCGTGGGGACTGTTTGATGTTTTCGGAAACATAAAAGAGGCTGCAGATCATGTATATACCGGGTTTAATCTAGAAACAGATGAAGGAATGAGCGGACCTTTGACCGATCCCATGGGTGTGTCCGAATCTATGGATGTGCGTCGGAGCTATAGAGGGGAAGATTATCATTCAGAACCTTGTCGACTGCGAGCCGGTTGGCGTTCAGCAGTTCCTAGATACCAAAGGATGCTATACAACGGCCTCCGTCCTGTGCGTACGCTTTCGCCTGAGTACTAAGAAGGTTCTATATCCAAGCCGACCAGCTTTAACAACTCTAGAGCATTGGTTGTCGGTGCCAATCCGGGTCTTAAAAGGTAGTCAAAGTACATCTCTCTACCGTTCTCTTGGTTTCTAAAGCTTTCTGTAAAATATACCGGTTGTGCGTTCTTAGATATTCCGTCTGCTTCGGCTAGGGTGAGGTCGTGAGAAGATACTGCTCCGATGCAGCCGAGTTTCAATAGATGTCTTATTACTCTTACAACGGCTATTCTTCGCTCGATGATGTTGGTTCCCTGAAGTATTTCATCTAATAAAAAAAGAAGAGTCGGCCCTTGTTTTGTACTTTCTTCGGCCAGGGTAACTATTTCCTTTAGTCTTTTGAGCTCTGCCATAAAGAAAGAAATTCCTTGGCTTATGGAATCTATTGCTCGAAAACTGGTTCCCAATACAAATGGAGTAAGACTTAGAGCTTCTGCACAAACAGGTCCGCCGGCTCCCGCCAAAGCTACATTTATGCCGATACTTCTCAGTAATGAACTTTTTCCCGACATGTTGGATCCTGTAACCAACAGGAACTTACCGGGTATTTCCAAAGTTACATCGTTTGATACACAAACGGACGGCGGCAAAAGGGGATGACCTAGCGCTTTTGCAGAAAAATGGGGGGTCCCTTCGTTTATTGTCGGAAAAGTATAATCAGGGTTATCATGGGCTAAGGTTGCTAGTCCGGCCAGTGCTTCGAACTCTCCTAAAGCCTCAAGCCATTCTTCGGTATGCTTTCCCGCTTCGGCTTGCCATTTCTCCATTCTTCTAAGAACAAAAAAATCAATAAGGGTAAAGGCTTGTATAGGAAAGTACATCATTGCAGAAAACCTGAGATCCGCGAAACTCGATATTTTCTCTAGTTTCTGCATTTGAAGATGTGCTGAATAGCCGTCTGTTGTCATACGTTCGCTATTTTTTTTCCCTCTGTCAGAGGTAAGATTAAGTGAGGTTACAAACTTAAATAGAGAAGAATAGTGTTCTATTCCTCCTTTGTCAGCTGAAACGGCATTAAAAACTCGATGCACTCGAGCAGCAAAAACTCCGGTAAATGCTAGGTTTACTATCATCGCTAATATCCAAAACGGACCATTGAGGTAACCCAAAATAGAACCCATGGACAGAAGCAACGGCAGTGGAGCTAAAATTCGAGCCGTCCACAACACAGCATGATTTTTTGCTAACAACTGTTCGCTCTTGGTCCATGCTATAAACGCTGACGGATCAGCCGGTTTCTTGTTTTGTCCGTAAGTAATAAACCTCAGTTCCAGAAGTTTTTCAAAACTTCTAGAGAGTTCGCTCACTGCTTCTTGACGATTGATAATTTCCTCTCTGTTTGCATTGTTTAGCAACCATTGTACAAGGGTTTTTTTGCCGTTATCGGTATAGGCTCCGCCTGTAAGTTTATAGAGCGATTCGGAACCCAACAGATTTAAGTCTGCGGCCGTTTGAGAGTTTTTATATTCTTTAGGTTCATCAATTAAACCCAGCTTATCCCATTGTCTCGCAATACGAGCGATTCCTTCTCGACAAAGCGCTGCGATTTTTTGTTGTCTTTCGATAATTCTTACAATACCGCGATGACGTATAACTAACGCTACAAAAACCGCTGCAGAGCATGCCGAAATAACGGCAGCAATGGGTAATCCTTGTATTTTCATCCAGACATGGGCAAAAAACGCAACTGTTGCCATGGTAAAGGTTACAAGGCGCAGGCGAGACATACTCAGACTCAAAGGTTCCAATCGACTTAATTCAGCTTCTGCCTGGTTTAAACGCGTTTTATAAGAATTGTTTGTATTTTGCGGTTGTGAGTTATTCATTATGTTCTAACAAGCAAAACAATAGTAATGTTTTTTAAGTAACAAAATACTATGTATTTCTTTCGAAACGATGAACATTGTGCGCAAATATCTCGATTCTGGCAATAGTGCCGGGAGGGTAAGGTTGCGCGTCGTTTTCTAAAGTTAGCACAGGGAATCCGCGCTCTCTGGCCCATGGTGAGTAAACACCTTCCAGAAGTCTTCCCGGCAAACATGCGAAAGGCGCTATTATTACCACACCGTCAAATCCGTTAAGCATTCCCGTTGCTGCAGCTCCTGAAGACACGGTCGCTTCGCTTTCAAGTGCCGGGTCTATAAAGTAAGTTTTAGCATTTTCGACTATTAGATTCATGTCATGAGGCGCTTTAACCACTAAGCCTGTAGGCATTATATGTCTGGCAATCTTATGTTCTACAATGTCTTTATACGTTTTTTCTATATGGTAGATACCCTTTTCTTTAAACACTCCGGAAGTTAAAGACTTAAAGAAGCCTTTTCGCTTTTCTGCGCTGTCCAAAGCGGTTTTTCGAGTGTGGTCAGTATATCTGAGCCATTCTGTTACATCTGTAACCTTGGGATATATATTTTGAGATATCAGATAATCCTGTATTTCCTTTATAGAAAACGAGTCTCGACGAACATAGATTTCACCCACTATTAACACTTTTCGCAAATCTTTGAGCGTGCGCTTTCGGGAAATAGATGAAAAGGCAATACCCGCTTCTTCTATGGCAGCTTCCAGTGCACTTGTTCCGGTCTTTATTCCATCTACAACATTTTTCCACTGTTCTTTAAATATTTTTCGACCTTCTTCTCGGTCCCTTGCCAAGAGCTCAATTCCCAATCGGACATCTGTAAAATAATCCGAAACCTGTAGAGACCACCATGCCTGTCGATTAAAAGTCGGACCCAACTCGCGATACGAGTTGTCTGATTCTCCTGTAATGATTATTACATTTTCATAGCCGAGTTCTTCGAGCAATTGATCGTAATAAACGTAGTACTGCCCTGTCCGACAAGGTCCGGTGGTTGACGGCATAAAGAAAACAAAAAATTCATTCGGTCGGTTAGGCGGGTGCTTTTCTAAAAACTGAAGCATACCCCCCAATACCAGCAAAGCCGGTATACATTCTTTTCCCGAAGCAGATGCTCTGGCAACCTGGGCGGTAATGTAATCGGGCGAAGGCAAGAAAATAGCGTTAAGACCGCTCTTGTTTGCTGCTGCACCTATGAGTTCGGTGGTTAAATCGCCCATAGAAGAAAAAACGGTAAACACTCGCGGATCTCTAATATCTATTCTCTCACCTGTCTTGGTGTCTATTATATCCAGAAATTCTTTTTTGCGCTCAATCTGATACCTGCGTTTCTTCGGTCCTTGACCCGCGTCTATTTTGGCGCGTCTAAAACTTTCGACTACATCCAAAAATGCTTCAACTCTGGTATCCAGACCGGCGTCAGCAGTGTGAGAGTCAATTTCCAATACCAGATAAGGTTTTTTGCCGAGCATCCAACGAATGTAATGCAGCATAAAAGAATCCGGAGCGCAGGAAAAATTTGAAACCCAACACAAATAGAGATTTTGAATTTCCATTACACGGTTTACTGCCTTCATGTCTTGTTGGCCGTAATACCAATACATATTGGGAAAGATCTCTGAATCCTGACTGTAAATCATATCAAAAGGAATAACCGTTACGCCTTGCGATGCAAATTTGCGCGGGATTCCCATGTTGGCGTCTTTGGTAAAGGCGTTATATGGACGACCGAAGAGGGCAACATAAGGTTTGTTCGGATTTGCTTTTACCTCTTCTAAAATTTCTGCACCTTTCTTTTTGTAGGCACTGTAGAATTCATGAAACTTTTCTATTGCTCGGTCGTAGGCATAACCGCCTTGCTCAGCTGAAAACCCCAGCTTTTCAGCCGTTTTTTCAAATTCTTTTTTGGATTCTGCAAAGCCGTGCTTAAAATCAACTATTGGGCGCAGAATTTTGTCATCACTCAGTTTAAAGGCTGCTTTTGAAAAATAGGGCAATCCCTGAGTAAGAGGACACAATGTACCGTGAGGAACATCCTTTTCCATGGTGGGCATATTGGCAAAATGAGGAAGAAATATAAAATCTACATTTTTATCCAGAATATTCTGAACCGCTCCGTGAGCGATTTCGGCCGGAAAACAATAACTGCTCTCAACTTTGGCAATACCTTTTTTAGAAATTTCATCTGAAATTACTATAGGAACCCCCAATATATGAAAATACCAACTGTAAAAAGGCAATAGAGAATGAAACGAAAATGCCTTTGGAATTCCGACTGTGAGATTAGTTGCTTTAACAAAAGAAGACTGTTCGGGACAAAAGTCGTTTATTATTTCAGTACGAATTTCCGTGTAGTCTACGGTTTTGGTTTCTGTCTTTTTTCTTCTTGCAGCGGTATATTTTGAGCAGCGTCCTCCAAATGAGTATTTTCGACCTGAAACCTCCATTCGTCTGATGGGGCATAAATTATCACATGCTTTGCAGGTAAACACAGAATCGGTGGTAATGTTTTTTGTTAAAATATCGTCAAGGCTAAAAGACGATTTCTCTAAAAGCCCTTCTTCGAATTTCTTTTTGGCCAAAAGCCCCACACCGAAACATCCCATCAATTCAGGGTCGGGAGGTACTGTAATGGAACGTCCGGTCTCAACAGCAAACGCTAAAGGCACAGCCGGGTTTTTGGCAACCCCGCCCTGAAGAGCAATACGTTTTCCGACAACCCGATTTCCGACAACCCGATTGAGATAGTTGGCTGTGATCGAAAAAATTATGCCGGCAGCAGTGTCTTCTTTGGAGGCTCCCAGTTGAATGGCTTTTCTGATGTCTGAATTTATAAATGCAGAGCAGTGTTCACCGAATTTAAGCGGTGCTTTTGCCTTTAATGCAGAGGGCCCTATAAGAGTAACATCTCCTATGTTTAGATCGCCCTTTGCCGATTCCTCAATAAAAGAACCGGTGCCGGCAGAACATGCTTCGTTCATGGCGTAGTCAATCGGAACACCGTTGGCCAAACGAACATATTTTGCGTCCTGACCTCCGATTTCAAAAATTGTATCTATGCTATTGTCAAAAAAGCTTGTGCCCACTGCATGTGCGATGATTTCGTTGTAAACGGCTTCGGTTTCTAAAAATACGCCGAGCAGTTCGCGAGATGAGCCTGTGGTAGAAGTTAAAGTAATAGTCGGTTTTGCTGAGTCGCCTATTTGCTGCTTTATCTTTTCCGCGCAGAGTTTAAGAGCCCTAACAGGGTCACCGTGAGTTCGTCCGTAGTGCTCAGCAACGATTTCTAAAGTTTCGGCATTGATAAGGGCTGCTTTAGTCGTGGTTGATCCTCCGTCAACACCCAAAATATACTCTGCCTTAGGATCATACTTTCCTCGTCGCGAAGAGGCATAGGTAACCTGACTGTTAGAATTACTAAGAGGGGGATATCGCTTATATGCATCGGCATCAGAGTGAGTAAATAAAGCTGCGCCGTGGGGAACCCTTGCTCCGATTTCATCAGCAAGCAGGGCTGCTCCGAAAGCTTCAAAAAACGGTGCTTGCTCAGGAATTAGAAAATTGATTTCCGGTAGGCTTTCTATTAGAAAATTTACAACAAATTTGTTTTTGGTAATCCCCCCGATAAGCAACACATCTCCATTGTCAATGCGGGCCTTTGTAAAGAAATCGGATACTTTGTCCGCCATAACCTTACAAAGTGACAAAGCTATATCGTTTGGAGATGCTTCTCCCTTGTTTAGTCTATGAGTGCAGTCCGATTTCATAAATACTGAGCAACGGCTTGAAAGGGACAAAACTTTTTCATTTCCGGAAAGTCTCGATAAATCGTCGAGAGTCATATCCATTCGCCCCAATTGTTGCCTAAAAAACTCGCCTGTTCCGGATGCACACTTGTTTCCGGCAATAGTGCCCTGAATTTTTCCGTTAGCAGTCGGATAAACTACCAGGTCTTCGCCTCCCATAGACACAACAGCCTTTGGTTTCAGTCCCAATGCGGAAAGGCCGCGTTCAACTGCTGCTGCTGCAATTACCTCAGGGAGAGTAATACGTTTTCTTCCTTCGGTGCCTGTTACAACACCTTTGAGTGCTTTTCCCGAAAGCGAGCTTCTAATATCTTTCAACAGTGAAGAAACTGCCTGCGCAACTTCTCCGTCATGAGGCGTAACCCTTGAAACAAGAGTATCGCCCTGTTCGTTGACCAAACAAACCTTCGCATTGGTTGAACCTATATCAATTCCAAGAAAAACTTTTTGTTTTTGCATTTACCGGTGCTCCGCACAATAGAAGATTACCAATCAGACTTTGCAAATAGCATTTTAGAAAAATCATTTCAGACATATTCTTTCCATGAAACTCTATAACCGATCTTTTAAATGAGAATCAATAGAACAAAAAGATGAGATATAAAAGGAGAACGATAGCGTATTTCATTTTTGCTAATTTGTCTGTCTCTTCATTTTCTGATATTTTGAACAATCAGAAGAGCAGATGTAAAAAGATTTGGGCTCTATAAGGAATTAAAATGACAGAAACAACACCCGCATTGGAAATATCGGGTTTGAAAAAGCACTTTAATATCGGCTTTTTTAGAAAAAGAGTGGATGCAGTAAAGGAAATTAGCTTTACGGTGCAAGAGGGGGAGATCTTTGGGCTTTTGGGACCGAACGGTGCCGGGAAAACAACAGCCATAAAAACCATAATCGGGTTAATACGTCCGGGATCAGGAAGTATAAAAATTCTCGGACAAGATGCGTCTTTTACTAAATCAAGACGAGATATCGGCTATTTGCCCGAAAACCCGTACTTCCATGAGTATCTTACTCCTCTTGAACTTATGTCTTTCCACGGAAGTCTTGCCGGATTGACGACCAAGCAGATTAAAGAGAGAAGTGCTGCCTTGATAGAAAAGGTCGGGCTTTCTGAAGCAGCCAAAAGACCGCTCCGCAAATTTTCAAAGGGAATGCTCCAGCGAATGGGGGTTGCCCTTGCCCTGGTCGGAGATCCTAAAGTCTTAATACTTGACGAACCGATGAGCGGCCTTGACCCGGTAGGTCGACGATTGATGGCGGATTTAATGCTGGAGCTAAACCAAAAAGGCAAAACAATACTTTTCTCATCTCATATTCTATCAGATGTGGAGAGACTGTGCCGCAGAGTAGTAATTCTCAATAAGGGTGAGGTCGCTGCTCAAGGAGCTATCGACGAATTGCTTAAAGGCGAAAAAGATCTTTCAACTTTTGAGGATCTGTTTATGCGAAAAGCTTTTGATCAAAAACCTGCGGTCGACTGAATAGTTTTTATAGTTTAAAAGCCTATCAGCTGTATCAGGCAATCCGATTCTGTTAAATTTCCACAGACTCGTAAGGTTAGATAAAATTTGAAAAATTATTTAGATGACAGTGCGGCTTTTACGACTGCACCGGCCGGATTGGTAGTTCCGTCGTAATCGTCAATGAGAGTCGGGAATTGGCAACGTATTGGGTCAACGTGCCATGCCCAACCGGTATAGGACTCAAATTCGTTGTCAGATTGCTACTGTAGAAGGTGAGGAAACGCCTTTTGCTTTTTTACGTGTCCGAAGTCATTCCTATTCTTGAATAATTAACGTGAAAACAGATATTTTACCCTCTAAGTTTTTTAGCAATCTCAGCAACCCGTTTTCCCAGATATGATGCATGTGCTTTATCGGCGTCGGTCGGCCCTGCGTGATCCGGACCTGTAGTAACAGAAGGGCCGTAGGGATTACCTCCTGCTGCAAAAACCGAAGAATCCGTGTACCCTGGTGGAACGACAATACCGCCGAAATGATAGAAGGATGTATAGAGAGAAAGCAGGGTTGCCTCCTGACCTCCGTGCGTGTTCATCGCGCTGGTAAATCCTGCGTAAACTTTGTTTTGCAGTTTTTTCTGAAACCATAGTCCTCCGGCAGTATCAATAAAAGTTTTGAGTTGGCCGGACACATTTCCGAACCTGGTGGGTGTACCGAAAATAACAGCATCAGCCCAATCTAAATCGTCCAGTTCTGCCGAAGGTTCATTTTTTAAAGAATCGACCAATGCCCGCCAAGCCGGATTTGAGTCGATAACACTGTCAGGCACAGTTTCCCTAACCTTTCTTATTCGAACCTCTGCTCCTGAATCTAAGGCTCCCTTTGCAACTGCTTCGGCGATTTGTTTATTGGTTCCTGTTGATGAGTAATATATTATGGCAACCTTTGTCATGGTAACCTCCTTCGTTTCTTAGAATTAAATAACCGTTGTTTTTATCATCTGCCAGTGCAGAATTGTTGAAATGCCCTTTTGTTGAAATGCCCTTCATGATGGGCTTTATCTATAAATGCTAATGGGAGACTGTCGGGTTCCAATTTAGTTATTCGGTTTAAGACATATGTATGATAATAAAAATCGGCATGAAAATTTTACATACTTCTGACTGGCATTTGGGACGCTCTTTGTACGGATATAAACTCTACTTCGAACACGAGGCGTTTCTTGAATGGACAGCAAATATTATCGAAGTTGAAAAAATAGAGGTTTTATTAATAGCAGGAGATGTTTTTGATACGACCGCTCCCAGTAACAAAGCCCAGGAATTGTATTACCGTTTCTTGCTGAGTGCTATGAAATCGGGATGCAGCCATGTTGTTATTGTAGCCGGCAATCACGATTCACCTTCGTTTTTACAAGCTCCGAGTCGGCTGTTGTCTTCTATGAACATTCATGTGGTTGCTTCTGTTGAGGATAATCTGCATAACGAAGTTTTATTGCTCAAAGACAAACAAGGCGCGCCTCAGCTTATTGTCTGTGCGGTACCTTATCTACGCGACAAGGAAATCAGAATTTTTGAACCAGGCGAGCGCTTTGAAGACAAAGAAAGAAAATTAGTACAGGGAATTGCTGAACATTATGACACGGTATCAAAAAGAGCAGAGATGATTAGGAAAGAGATTGGGGAAGATATTCCGATTATTGCTACCGGCCATCTCTTTGCTGCCGGAGGAAAAACGGTAGAAGGCGACGGAGTACGGGATCTCTACATCGGTTCTTTGGGAGCTGTTCCTGTAGAGTCTTTTCCCGATTGTCTCGACTATGTTGCTTTGGGGCATCTGCATAGTTCTCAAATCGTTGCAGGGTTACCTCATGTAAGATACAGCGGTTCTCCGTTGCCTATGAACTTTCAGGATGCAGCTCGTAAAAAAAGTGTTTGCATAGTAAATATCATTAGCCGAAACCAAGAGCCTGCCGTTGACATTCTTGAAGTTCCTTCGTTTCTAACTTTGGAACAGATAAAGGGCAATTGGGAATACATAGAGCAAAGGCTTATAACTCTAAAAAGAGATAATTCCAAAATCCTGTTGGAGGTAGTGTTTCAGGGTGAGGATTTTATTGCAGACCTGCCTACCCGTGTTGAGTCATTAGTCGACGGATCTCAGTTGAAAATATTGAGCGTAAAAAATATGAAAGTTTTGGGGAATCAAAGTGAAGCGTTTGCCGAAGAGGAATCTTTAGACACGCTTTCGGTCGAAGATGTGTTTGAGCGTCTGCTAGAAACACAAGAGATTACGCAAGAAAAGAAAGACGAGTTAAGGTCGGCTTACCGCGAAATAACAACATCTCTTTACGAAGAAGATTTTCGTGCGGAATAACAGGACAGTTTTATGAGAATACTTAAGGTTCGCTTTTTAAACTTAAACTCTCTGGTAGGTGAATGGGAAGTTGATTTTAATGATCCGATTTATAGAGCGGACGGGATCTTTGCTATTTGCGGCCCTACGGGTGCCGGTAAGACCACAATACTCGATGCTGTCTGCTTGGGACTTTATGGAAGAACCCCCAGGTTGGCAAAAATTTCGAAAAGCGAAAATGAATTGATGTCGAGACAATGCAAAGAGTGCTTTTCGGAAGTGTGGTTTGAAACCAAACACGGAAAATTTGTTTCTAAATTTCGACAGCGACGTGCACGGGAAAAAGCACAGAAAGATTTTCAAGATCCTAAGAGAGAACTCTTTGAAGCTGAAACCGGAAAACTAATCGAATCTTCAATAAGCGGCGTTAATGAGAAAATATATGCTTTGACAGACATGGATTTTGACAGATTTACCAAAACAATGCTTCTGGCCCAGGGAGGCTTTGCCGCATTTCTCGAAGCTTCTCCGTCAGATCGCTCACCATTATTGGAACAAATTACCGGTACTAAGATTTACAGTTTAATATCGGTCAAAGTATTTGAGCGCAACAAATTCGAAAAAGAAGCACTGGGGTTATTGAACGAAAAAGCGGCCAATATAAAATCGTTGGACAAAGAAGAAGAGTTGTCGGTCAGAGACAATCTACAAAAAGCCGAGCCGTCAGCGCTGCTTCTTCTTAAGGAGCTCGATAGAGTTAAGCTGTGCATTCAGTGGCACAACAACATGGTAGCTCTTCGTACGGAAATAGAAACAGCTTCTCAGGATCTGGAGGCTTGCGTTTTATCGTTAGAAGACTTTGCTTCTGAATCAAAAATACTTCTCAATGCCAAAAGAGCGCGCAAGCTGGAGGGTGTTTATCAGGCTTTGCTCGAAAAAAGACAGCAGCTAAAAGGCGATATGGAGCAGCTGCAAAAAGACGAAAGTCTATCACCCGCTGTAAAAAGAGAATTCCAAGAACTTAGCGATGAGCTTGACAAGAAAACACAGGCGCTTACAGAAACCAAACTTCGCTACAAAAGTGAAGCCGAACTTCTAAAAAAAGTACGCACCATCGACATTTTGCTTAATGAAAAAAAACGTGAGTTTGAAAGTGCCAAAAATACTGTCTTAAAAATTAGAGTCGATTATAATAATAAAGAAAAGCGCAAACACACTCTGGACAACGAACTGGTCAAAAGTGACAACAGAGCGAGTGAGCTCAAAACATACTTCAATACTTTTACCCAAGATGAAGCTTTGTCATCTGAATACACGGGCATTAAAGAGCAGGCATTTAGTTATATTTCTTTATTAAAAGAAACAGAGGCAAAGAAAAAGGAACTCGCCGTCCAAAAGAAACGCGAAAAGGCAGCTTTGGCTGAATTGGAAGAAAAAGCCAAATCAGCTTCCGCTGCAAAGGATAAACATCTGGAGTCAGCTCGGTTGCTTGAAGAAGCGGATAAATCTCTAAAGGCGCTTCTAAACGGTCGACTGCTTAGAGAGTATCGCGCCGAATATGACTCTATTTTGAAAGAGAGAGCCTATGTTCAAAAAATACTAAGTCTTGAAACTGAGAGAGGCAAACTGATTGACAACGAACCCTGTCCTTTGTGCGGTGCTCTTGATCATCCCTTTGTTAGGGGACAAACTCCTTCGATTGATGAGACAGATGCTCGCCTAAAAAATCTATCATCTGTAATAGAGCAAGCTGAAAAATTGGAGGCAGAGCATCTGTTATTAGATAAAGCACTGTCTAATTTGTCAAAGAAACTCACAGAAACAGAGTCTGATTCTAATTTGGCTTCTAACAAGCATGAGAATGTCCAAAAAGATCTTGTTCGTTTAGATGAGGAATTTCAACTTGTCACAAAAAAGGTCGACTTTCAAAAAGAAAAGCTTAAGACCAAATTAAACTTATATGGAGTAGAATTTGGCAAAGACGAAGAGCTTGAAACTGTCTTGTTAAAACTTGAAGAACGGATTGAAAAACGGCGACTTTTAAGTATAGAAAAGATCGAACTGGAAAAAAGAAAAGAAGCATTAACAGCAGAACTAAAAGCTTTGACAGAAAATATAGCTGCTTTAGAAGCTTCGATATCAGAAAAAACCTTGGAAACGAGTGCTATAAAAGATCAACTTGATAAGCTTATCGGAGAAAGACAAAAACTATACGGCTTCAAGAATCCGGATGAACAAGAAAAAATACTCGACAATGAATTAAATCAAGCTGAACAAAGTTTAGAAAAAATTAGGTCTAAAAGAGATACAGCGAAACAAAGGGTCGATGAAACAGAAGCTCGCATTGCAGCGCAAAAAGAAAAAATACAGAAACTGACTTCATCGATAGAGTCAGATGAAACCGAGTTTGTATCTCGATTAACAGAGGAAGATTTTGAAAACGAAAGCGAATTTTCTCGGTGCAGACTGCCGGAAAAGGAATTTGTTCTCTTGGAAGAAAAGGCCGAGAAACTTACAAAGAGACATGCCGAGCTTTCTGCCCTAAAACTTGACCGCGAAGAGCGTTTGCGCGTTGAGACGGAGAAGAAACTGACCGAACTGACAATTGTTGATTTAGAAAAAGAACGAGACAAACTTAGTAACGAATATAAAAATTTAAGTGAAGAGATTGGTGCATGGAGACAAAAACTGGCTGACCACGAAGCAGCGGAAGAAAAGCTCATAAATGTAAGAGACAAAATACAAGCGCAAAAACTTGAGTGTGAACGATGGGAATTTTTATGTTCGTTAATCGGGTCTGCTGACGGCAAGAGGTATAGGAATTTTGCACAAGGCTTGACCTTTGAAATTATGGTTAAGCACGCCAATAGAGAATTAAAAAAAATGACCGACAGGTATGTACTGGTTAGAAATAAGGACGAACCGTTGGAACTTAAGGTCGTTGACAGTTGGCAAGCACAAGAGGTTAGGTCGGTTAAGAATCTTTCCGGAGGAGAACGTTTTGTAGTGAGTTTGGCGTTGGCGCTGGGACTTTCTCAAATGTCGGGCAAAAATGTTAAGGTTGATACGCTATTTTTGGACGAGGGTTTCGGTGCTCTGGACGAAGAAGCACTCGACACTGCTCTCGAAACTCTTGCCGGTCTTAACAGAGATGGAAAGCTTATCGGAGTAATATCCCATGTTCCCCGACTCAAAGAGCGCATTTTTGCACAAATACAGGTGTTGCCGCTTACAGGAGGACGCAGTATGTTGAGCGGACCGGGGTGCAGGGCTTTGTAGATATTGTTAGGATAAAATATGTCATCGAAAATATCAGATTATTTTAATCCTTTGACCTATGAGTGGTTTGAAAAGAAATACGGTAAACCCACTGCGGTACAAAAATACGCTTGGCCCAGAATTGCTGAAGGAGAACATGTTCTTGTAACCGCACCGACCGGAAGCGGGAAAACTCTGACAGCTTTTTTGTATGCGATGGATCGCTTGCTCTCAAAAAGTTGGGAAACCGGCAAGATTAGGGTTTTGTACATTTCGCCTTTAAAGGCATTAAACAACGATATTCGCAAAAATCTAGAAGAGCCTTTGGCCGAACTTATTAAAGTTTTTAGTCACAACACTTTAGAAGTCCCGGACATCAGAGTAATGACAAGAAGCGGAGATACTTCAGCGGCTGATCGCAGACGTATGCTTAATAAGCCGCCTGCGATATTAATAACCACGCCGGAGAGTCTCAATATTATGCTTACTTCACAGCATGGACGAGATCTGTTCACCGGAATTAAAACCGTTATTTTAGATGAAATACATGCGGTTGCTGACTCAAAAAGGGGTGTGCATTTAATGTCGGCTGTAGAGCGAGTCGCTGCATTGTCAGGAGAATTTCAGCGAATAGCTCTTTCGGCAACTGTTAATCCGTTGGAAAAAATTGCGTGTTTTGTGGTCGGCAACAAATTGCAAAAAGAGCAAGGCGAAACAGTTTTTCATAAAAGAGAAGTTACCGTTGTTTGTCCGGAAATGAACAAGGATTATTCTTTTAGAATCTCTTATCTTTTGCCTCCCAAAAAAGATGTGCCTGAAGTAGATGCACCTGAAACTCCCTCAAAAGACGGGGTTTCGGAAAATCCGATGTGGTTGTCAGCAGCTAAAGCCATTACCGAAACTGTAAAGACTAATCGGTCGACTTTGGTATTTGCCAACAGCAGGCGAGGAGTGGAAAGGCTTGCCAGGCTCATCAATGAAATTGCGGAGGAACTTTTGGTTTTTGCTCATCACGGTTCTTTATCTAGAGAAATTAGGGAATCTGTTGAGACAAGGTTGAAAGAGGGAAGACTTAAGGGCACAGTTGCTACAAATTCTTTGGAACTTGGTATTGATGTAGGTTCTATTGATGAGGTTCTGCTGTTGGAAACACCTCCTTCGACGGCAGCTTTTTTACAGCGACTCGGAAGAGCAGGTCATGGGGTCGGTGAGACCAGTAAAGGGCACTTGTATGTCTTGCATCAGCAGGATCTTATCAACGCAGTAATTTGTGCAAAATCCCTGATTGAACGCGAATCAGAACCGGTGGAGCCGCCTGAGTGCCCGTTGGATGTTTTGGCCCAGATTATTCTTTCGATAGCGGCGGGATCGCCTGTGAGCTTGGATGAATTGTATGATGAGGTGCGTCGATGCTATTCTTATACAAATCTTTCGAGACGCTTGTTTGATCTAACGGTCGAGATGTTGTGCGGAAAATACCAAGGCACAAGACTTTCTACTTTATCACCTCGATTATCTTTTGACGGCATAGATAATAAGGTGCAGACTCTTCCCGGGGCTGTAAGAGCGCTTTATAGCTCAGGCGGAACCATTCCCGATCGCGGATACTTTACTGTGAGAGAAGCAGGAAGCCTGGCAAAGATCGGTGAGCTTGACGAGGAATTTGTTTGGGAGCGAAAACTAGGGGATATTATTGCTCTTGGAGTTCAGGCATGGCGTATAGAGTCGGTCAACCACTCAGAGGTAATAGTATCGCCGCATCGCTCAAAGGTTGTACAGCCGCCGTTTTGGACCTGCGAAGAAAGGGGATCATCAGAACATTTTGCCCTAAGGCGAAGCGAGTTTCTACAATTAGCCGAACCTCTACTCGGTTCTTCGATATTTATTTTAGGACTTCAACAATTATTATACATGGACAAAACTGCAGCAACAGAGCTGAATAATTACCTTGAACTTCAAACGAAATTCTCTTTAGGTATGTTGCCGCATAGGAAAAGGCTTATTGTCGAGCACATAAGACCCTTCAACTCGTCAATGCAAGCGGTTACTGTATTACATACGGAATGGGGAGGCAAAATAAATCGCCCCTTTGCCATAGCGCTTCAGGAGGCTTTATTAAAAAAATTTGCGCGAAAGGTTCGAGTGATCAACGATGACATATCTGTTGCGATTGCAAGCGAAAACTATTTTACCGCAGAAGAACTGACAAGAACCGTATGTGCTGACGAAGTGACATCTCTGATTAGAGAGCATCTTCAAGAAACAGGTCTTTTCGGTGCCTCTTTTAGAGAAAATGCTGCGAGAGCTCTTTTAATTCTCAAGGCCGGGTTTGGAAAACGCACTCCGCTTTGGCTCAATAGAAAAAGAGCTGCTGAGCTTAGAGCATCTCTTGCCGAATATGCAGATTTTCCCATAACTCTTGAAACGTATAGATCATGCATGAAAGACAGCATGGATCTAGAAGCACTCAACCGAAGATTATCCGAGTTAGAAAAAGGAGAAATTGAGGTTCGCGAAATTCATACGGATAGCCCGAGTCCCTTTGCTGAAACAGTGCTGTACAAGCTGATCAATATCTTGATGTACGAAAAAGAAGCACTTTCTAATATAAACAACAACACCGATATAGACCTCATTGATGAAGCAATTGCTTCCGGCGGTACTCTATCCAAAATACCCAAAACAACTGTCGAACTCTTCAAAAATAAACTTACTCGCCTTCATCCGGGTTATGCACCGACCTCTCCAATTGAGCTGATAGCTTGGGTTAAGGAGCGTTTGATAATTTTCGAGGACGAATGGAAGAAACTTCTAACTGTTATTGTGTCAGAAACAGGCAAGGACGAAGCATATTGGATTGAAGAAATTTCACATCGAGTTGTAGCGGTGCAACAACCGAGCAAAGCTTTTATAATTGTTGCAATAGAGAATCTTCCCATAATCGGTGTGGTACAAAAAATTAATTTTTCTTCGATATTGTCACTTAAGTTTGACGGTTCAACTTGCTCTGAAAAAACAAACGCTGCTGTCAAAAAAGTACTCTCCAAAAATGAGCCTGTGCATATTTCCGTAAAAGACCTGCTCTATGAACTTCTAAAATTTTGGGGACCTGTTTCGGTCACCGATATACGAGACAGGCTATGTATTTCAGAAAAAGAACTGGCGCCGTTAATCACCGAACTTGTCAGCGATGAAAAAGCGGTTGCCGATTTTATTACAGAGAATTCAACCGAAACCGAGATATGTCGTGCAGACACATTTAAAATGCTGCTGCGGATGGTCAGGACCGATAACTCAAATTCAATACAAACTCAACCGGCAGATAGGCTTCAGTTGTTTTTAGCTATAAAACAAAAGCTGTGTGAAACAGCCGTTGATATATCAATCGAAGAGGTAATGGACATATTGTTCGGTGTGTCGGCCTCACCTGAGCAGTGGGAGCAGGAAATTTTGCCGGCACGCATCCCCAATTATCGCAAAGACAATTTAGATACACTGCTTTTGGAAAGCAATCTCAATTGGACAGCCGAAAATGAAAACTCTGTAATGTTCTTTCTTTCACAGGACAAGGACCTGTTTTGCAACAAGACCAAAGATAAAGACGCATTAGAAAAACTTAGAAGTATTTTTAAAAACAACGACGTCTGCGTAACGGCAACTGAAGCAGCCTCTGTTTTTTTTGAAGACGATGTATCTCAAACAAAACAAATGCTCTACGACTTGGCAATGAAGGGATTGGTTACCTCTGATTCATTTATCCCATTACGAATGGGAAAGTACTTGTATTCGGCAAATGTAACCTCGGCATTCTCCGTGCATTCTAATCGATGGAAAAAAGAAAAGAAGGACAACGTTTGTTGGTCGCCATTAACAACTGTTGATAAGCATCAGGATGCTGTTGACGAAGAAACCTTAAATAAAAATAGAGCTCGCATTTTATTGGATCGTTTCGGAATAGTGTTTAGAGAACTCTTAGAACAAGAAACTCAACTCTTTAAATGGTCAACACTGTTTAAAAGTCTGCGTCTAATGGAGCTTTCCGGCGAAGTAATAGGAGGAAGATTTTTTGAGGGAATACCCGGAATACAGTTTATTTCCAGAAGCGCTCTTCATCTTTTAAAATATGATTATAAAAAAGAACCAGTATATTGGATGGCGGCAAAAGACCCCGCTTCGTTATGCGGAGTGAAAATCAAAGGCCAAGAGTTGCCGTCACGTCTTAAAACCACAAGTCTGGTCTTTAAAGGAACAAAGCCGGTTTTAATATGCAAAAGAGGAGGTAAGATTATAGAATTTAAAGTCCCGCCGGATGATCCGAGAATGGACGAGTATCTACAAATTTTTAAAACAATGCTATGCCGCGATCAAAATCCTCTTTCCAGCATTGTAATCGAAAAAATCAATGATAGACCGGCGGCACGCAGTCCTTATAAAAACGTTTTTAGAAACAGTTTTGATACCTACCTTCAGATGTCTACTCTGGTAATTCAAAAATCCTTCAATGTATTAAAGGAATTCGGTTCTTCAAGCGAACCGGTAAATTAAAAATACATGGTCGGAATTTCTTAAGTGCCGTGGGTGCAAAATGCAATTTCTTACTTACGTTTATGTCGTTTCTTACATTCTGTTTTTAGGCATCGAAAATATAAAAACGGCAAAACAACAAATTATTTAGAAAGCTTTGTCTACCGGTAAAACGAGTTGGTTTTTGGGCAGGCCGGTCCATGCGGTCAGTTCAATTCCTATTCCGCCGGCAATACTGTGAAGGTTTATACCGTTTCTACCGTTTATCCACATAATCGGTGATATGGACATCCCTCCTGATCCAAGTTTCTTTTTCTTAACAAAAAGATCAGCTCCGAAGGTAACGGTATATGAGCCCGAGATAGTTCCGAGTATTTGCTTTTGTTCTGAATCATGTCGATAGAAATCTGCAAAACCGAAACCTATGGAAGGTCGAATAAACAAGTTTTTATAAAAACTCCATTTGAGTTCAAGGGAAACGTTTCCGAAAAGGAGTGTTCGGTCTGTATTTGCACCGGACGATGCAGCCAAATCTAAACCAATTGCAAGCTTATCATTCAGTCCTTGACCGACATGCAATGCTCCGCCTCCTCCCCAAAATGCGGGCAGCCAACCTTCGCGATAGTGATTAAAGCCCACCGCTGCTCCGTATGCTCCTAATCCGAAATAGTAGCCCTGTCTCGGTTTTGGTTCAGTTAATATTGTTTCCTGTGTTTCCGTTGAGTTTTCAGCAGAATTTGTCGTTGCTGTTTCAGCTTCTGATGCAAAGGCTTGTTCGTATAAGGCTGTCGACATCAAGAATACACAACCTGCTTGTACTATCTTGTTTATTAATTTTTTCATTTTAAAACTCCCCCTTAAGACCGATTACAGGAATAATCGGCAGACCGGCTCTGATTCGCTTTTCGCTTGAATCGAAATTGTAGCGCCATCCCTCGGCATTTTGTCTGTTGGTAGCGTTCTGCAGATCCAAGTATGCAGTAAACATCCAATTTTCAAATACCCATCTCTTGTCAATTCTCAAATCAAGCTGATGAAATGAAGGCATGCGCTGAGAATTTGCTTCGCCGAATATGGGTTCGTAGACACTGCGGTCGGCGTTGAATACGCTTCCGGTCCTGGGAGTTACAAGTCGTCCGCTTACAAACCTGTATCTCAAGCCTATCGACCAGTTCTTGGGAAGCTGATACTCTCCCAACAGTGTTAAGATATGTGTTTGGTCATAGTCAAATAAACGATAACCGGATGAGCCGAAATCCTTTCGCTCTGCACGTGACAATGTATAGCTAATCCAGCCGGAAAAATTGTTCGCAAACTCATGTCTTACGAGAAGCTCCATACCGTAAGCTCTGCCTTCTCCTCCGTTATTAAATCTCAGCGGTACAATTTCTCCGTCTCTTTCAATTATCTCAGAGGTTCGGCTGACGAGATTGTTGAGGTCTTTATAAAAGAGAGTCATATCAAAAGTTAAGTGCTTGAGCGGACTGTATTCGACACCTGCCGAATAATGAACGGCCGATTCAAGAGACAAGTTGGGGTTTCCAAAAATCTTATCGGTTTCGTCAAAACTTGGCTCTTGGTAAAAAAGACCTACACCGCCTTTAAGGGTCCATTTTTCGGTTACATCTCCGCGCAGAGTCATACGCGGAGACAATGCTGTTTCGTTAACTCTCGAAAAGTAATCGTAGCGAATTCCCGGAACAAAGGTAAGTCTATTAAAAAGCCTTGTTTCCATTTCAAAGAAACCTGCTACGGAATTTTCGACCATGCTTTTTCCCTCTGACAACTGTACAGAGTCTAAAGACGGCATTCCCTGCGATTCTCCCTCCTTCGGCAACTGTGGAAATTTTATTGACATATCAGTTTTCAAGAACAAATAGTCCAAACCGAATCTAAGTTTTACGCTTTCTGAGGCTTTGACGGTAAGAGTGTCTCTTATCTGTGCGTTGTAAAACTCCAAATCGAGATAAAACTGATCGCCGAGACCCGCATATATCCAGTTTCTACCTTGCGCTATTTTAAACTCGTTTTGGACCTTATCCGACGGAGCGGCTTTGTACTCAATTATGCTTCTATAAAAAGTGGTAGACGTGGATACCTCCGTAGCTCTGAGTTCGGGACTCAGGTCGGCCGGGTTTTCCGCCACTGCTACCAATCTGTCATCAGACCCAAAAATAAACAGTTTAAGGTCGTGTTTGGCATTGGGCGTAGCGCGAGCGGAAAGCTGCCAGTCATAATATCTGGGTGCAGATTCAATGTTTACCGGAGCTCCGGCTGATGAAGCCTGCTTTATTATTCCGTCAAAATAGCTTCGTCTAAACCCGAGTGCCAACGCGAATTTTTTTCCAACCGGAGCTTCCAAGTACAACCCGGCATCAAGCAAATTTACATCCAAGGAGCCGCCGACTTTCTCGGGTCTTAAATCTTTGAGTTTTACATCTACAATACCGCCGGTGGCTCTACCGTAGTCCACCGGAAAGTTACCGGGATAGAATTCTATACTTTCGAGCATATCTGACGGCACTACACTTTTTAAGCCGACAAAGTGATAGAGAATGGGAACTTCGGCTCCGTTTACAAATACCTTGCTGTCTTCAGGAGAAGATCCTCTTATTACCAAATTGCCCCCGATCGGTCCGGTTCTGGCAACACCGGGAAGGTTTTTAACGACATTGAGAACATCTCCAAAAGTCCCCGGCGCTTTTTCGGCTTCTTTAATACTAAGCACTGTGCGATTTACTTCTTTTTTTACACGCTCTCCCTCAACCAAGACATCGTAGGGATTGTAAGCGCCCTTTTCTATAAAATATCTTGCAGATACTATTTCTTTTTTATCCAAAAATTCGGTAGTTCTAAGCGGATAATATCCATCCGGTTCTGAAAATATTTTCCATTCTCCCGGCTCCAGATTAATAAAAGAAAATTTTCCGCTCTCATCTGTTACGGCCTGAAACCCTGTTGCATTTTCTCCCTCTCCTTTAAATATTACTACGTTAACACCTACAAGCGGAAGTCTCGTGCCTCGTTCGAGCAGCACTCCTTTAAATTCAACACCGTTTTTTACAACCGGCTTGATTTCAGAAGTCTCTGTATTCTGCTCTGATTTTTCTTCGTCAAGCTCTTGAGGCGTTTCTTCTATTTCGGGAACAAAGGTATATTTATATGCAATCCTAACCGGAACAGCTATGTCACCTTCTTTTGCGGGTTCAAACACAAACTGCATGGCCGCTTCAACGGCGGCTTCGTCAAAGCCCATACCCTGCGGATCGGCGGGCACTGAAACTGATACACCTTCTACAGTACCCTCAACATCAATATCGATATCTAAAATGACCTCAGCGCCTATGCCTTTTTTTAAGGCTTCTTCGGGATATACAGCTTTTACAAAATTAATAATTACAGGCGGCGTTAACTCCGGTGTTGCCGAATCTTCAGCAGCACTATTTGAAGTAGTATTATTTTCGTCTTTTGTCGTGTCATTTGAAGCGCTGCCTTTTTCTTGTGCTGACAAAGAAAGCGTCGCTGTAAGATAGACGGATATCCATAAAATCTTTTTCATGGTCAACGCTCCTTCACGGCAAAACGCCGTTCAAGCCAACTGACTCCTCCGCGATCATCTTGCAAAACAAGGAACAGACCTATTTCGTTATTTGGAAAATCGGCTTTCTTAGGAACATACCAACTGTTGTTGCGAAGAGTATTAATGGACACCTCTTCGTAAAGGTAGGTAGTTCTCATATATTCAAATTCACCGCCTTCTGCGTACCAGGTAATAAACAAAAACTCTCTGAGCTCATCTTTTGAATCCTTGTTAAAAAAGACCTGACTCTCAGACTCTTTTACCGAAGCTTCAATATTGTACGTCTCTCCTCTAAAAACAGAGGGAAGTTCATCATCAAGAGTAAGATTTTTTCCTGTTGAATCTGATACAACAATATTTTCTATTATGGGATTCTCATTGTCCGCCCTTGCAGAGTCCAGATAAAGGGGAATATTTTTAACTGCCGAAACAGTTTCTTCTCCCAATGTTGCTTCAAAAATAATTATTACATCTAACTTGTCTTCACAATTCAACTGGATCTGCTTTGGAAATCCTTCCTGTGACACCAGCTCGTTGCAAACCTGGGTCAAAAACTGAGCCGGAAGCGCATAAAGAAAAGACGCCGTAGGATTGGTTCCCAAAGAAAACGATATGGGAAAATCACTTAGAGCGTCTGCCGCCTGATCATTGCCGTTTTGACGTATGAGTTCTTCTGCCAATTTTTTAAAAACGTCTTCAGAAAGCAAACATTTGCCGTCAATAGCCGCAATAGGGCACCAGGACCAATTATAGGAAACTTGTTCTGCTGATTCTTCAGGCACATATAACAAAGATGAAATTTCAGAAGTCTCTCCCTCTGCAAGAGACGGAGGATCTGCCTTTACAGATAAGACCCTAAACTTGTTAACCTCGTTAAAGGCATCCATCGGCTCTGAGCAGGCTATGCCGAATATTGAAAGCGAGAGTATTGTTTTAACGGTCAGGTTTTTCATGACGCGCTCCTTGGTCAATTGCTTATTCGAAAGCGATAAGTATATTTTAGGGTATATTCTATCGGAACTTGGTTTCTAAGAGCCGGGGAGAAGCGCTCTTTTTGAGCAGCAAGCTTAGCTGATTCATCAAAGGCCGGATAGCCGGAACCCTTGACCACTTTAACCTCCAATATCGCTCCTTCCGGAGAGATTCTAACCAGCACGGCAACATCACCTTCAAGCCCCTGTGCACGCAAAACAGAAGGATAATCCGGTGTAACTTCCGAAAGACGCTTTGGTCTAACCAACGAAATACCTTCTGTCGGAATTACTGCGGCAACTTGATTAGAATTGTTTTCTGTTGAGTTGTCAGCTTTGGGTTTTTTTGTCGACCCTGGAATAGACTTTATAGAAGACGGATCTTCTGCGCGCTTTCCGGTTTCTCCCATCCTGGTGTTGCCTACCGCATAAGACGGTCCGCTTCCGCCGGTAACAGTTGATTCAAAATTAAGACCCACAACTCTTCTTGCAGGCGGTTCATCGGTTTTCGGTGATTCCGGAGCATTGACCGGGTCAGCCTGTAGTTTTTCCGCCGGTTTGTTTGGAATCTTCTTAGGTCTTTCAGGTATCTGCTCGGGAATTATTGGAGACTCTGTAATTGCCTCAACGGCGGCTTCCGGTTCGGGTTCTTCAGCTATAGGAGTTTCCAAAGGCTCATCTTTGGGAGTTGCCGGTTCAGGTATGCTGACAAAAACATTTCTGGATATCGTGTTATCTTTTTTGGAATCCTGTGCCTCACCGATTCGAACCAATAAATACACCGTTGCGACCTGCAAAAGAAAAGCAAGCAGTCCGTATTTAAGACCTGTTAATAAACGATTTCTTTTTGAAACGGCTCTAACGAGAGGATCAAACGCTCTTGTTTCTTCTGAGACAGGGTTTGTGCATCTGTTTACTTTAGATTTTTCGTGTCGCTTTTTGCGCTCGGGAAACCTGCTCCAAAGCACAATAACTTTGGCTTCATCATTCATCGAATCCTTTGCCTTTATATGAGCGGGCTTCATGTTAACCTCACTTTGCGGCAAGCTGCTTTTCAATATTGAGAGCAAAAGTTTTAACACCGGCTCCCTTTACAAAATCGATAATAGAAACCACATCACCGTAGGCCAAACTTCTGTCAGCGGAAATAACAGCCTGAAGGTCTTTGTCTTTCGAAACCTTTTCCTTTATTCGAGTTTCCGCTTCCTGTCTGTTTACTAAATCGCCGTCCAAGAAAAGCTCAGAGTCTTTTGTAACCACAAGGTTTACGGTTACAGCCACGGACTCTCCGCTGTTGGCTGCCTTTGGTAAATCAACCTGAATGGCCGCTCTTACAATTGCAGTAGAAGTAACCATAAAAATTATTAGAAGAACCAAAACTATATCCACAAACGGAATAATGTTTATTTGGGCAATTACATCATCTTCGTTTTTGTTAACATTAACAGCCATAGTTCAGCTCCTTGCTTTGTCAGAGGCGGCTCCGGCTGCCCCCAAAGGTTCTTCGGATTTCAAACTGGCGAGTAAAATACCCGAAAGCAGGTGCAAGTTGTTTACAAAGCCCTTTACTTTTGATTTCAGCACGTTGTAGGCAATTACAGCCGGAATGGCGACCAGTAATCCGACTGCGGTTGCGATAAGCGCTTCGGCAATACCAGCCATAACGGCGCCGGAGGCATCGGCCATATTGGCAGACAAATCGTTAAAAGCTCTGATAATGCCGAGCACCGTTCCGAACAAACCTATAAAGGGAGCGTTACTCGCAACGGTAGCCAAAAAATTTAAACGCTTCTCATATCGGGCCTGTTCTCTGCCTTCTGCACCGTTGATAAGATCTTGAACAGATTCAGGTCCGCTTTTGTGATCTCGCAAGCCGAAGAGAACCACGTTAGTCTCTAAGCTGTCGTAATTTTTAAGATAGTCGGCTGCGCCTCCGAAATCGCCCTCTTTTAAATGAGATGACAGATGACTGCGTACTTCATCAATATTGATAGTGTGTTTTTTGTAGAAGATCAGTCTCTCTGCTACCACTGCTATTGAAATAATAGATATACCTATTAAAAGCCAGAGTACCCATTCGGCCTGAAATATCGGCAGTCCGAGCATTGTTTGAATTAAATTTCCTGTAGAATTATGCATAACTGTTCTCCTTTGTTTTTTGTTCCGCATTTTGGAACCGGCCCATGCTTAATGAATAACTTATGAATAGATTTGTGCAAGGTTTATGGTGAAAAAAATTCAAAAAAATTAATTTTTGACTAAATAGCGAACAGATCTTATAATGAAATTGGAGGTTTGATAATGAGCACAAACCACGCATTATTAAGCATAGGCGGCCTTTCCAGAGTGTCGGGAATTGGAGTTGAAACCCTAAGGAATTGGGAGAGGCGATATGGATTTCCTGAGCCTGAACGCTTAGATTCCGGTCATAGGAGATATTCTTCCGAACTGGTTCCAAGGTTGCGTTTGGTCAGAAGGGCATTGGAATTGGGTTTAAAACCTTCGTTCGCGTTAATGGCCGAACCTTCCGAAGTGGAATCGATGATTCAAAGAGCTGAAGATGAAAACAAAGAAAAAGGATTGATTATTGAAACGGAAAACGACCGTGAGATTTTTAAATGGCTTGAAAAAGCAGATAACCTGGACCCGGCCGGTTTTGAACTATTGTTGAGACGAGCTTGGTCAAGTAGAGGAGCTGAAGAGTTTATATTAAATCTTACCTTGCCGTTTCTTCAAAAAGTCGGTGACATGTGGTTTGATAAAATCATTAGTGTAGCGCACGAGCATTTTACCAGTGAGAATCTGGCAAGTTTCTTGTCAAATCAGTGGCGCCCGATTTCAAAACATGCAGAAAACGGAAAAGCTGTTGTAGCCAATCTAGAAGGAGATCATCACTGTTTGGGAATTCATATGGCCTCGGTATTTTTGGCCTTAGCCGGTTTTGAAGTAGTGTTTCTGGGACCCAATACTCCCGCCAAAGACATAATAATAGCTGCAAAGGAAAACAATGTAGTAACCGCTGTAATAGGCCTTAATCCAACCTCAAACCTCAAAAAAGCCGAAGCATACCTAAAAGATATCAGAGAAAGCCTCCCCGCTTCAGTAACCGTTGTAATCGGAGGAAACGACAACCTTCCTGAAATAAAAGGAATAACAATGCTAAAATCGCTAAAAGAGTTTGCCGTATTTGTAAAATCCCTATCCGAGATATACCGCAGCTAATTTCAAAAATTGGTTTTCATAGATCATCATGACCGTTAATTATAAATAATATCGGCTCGATCCATGTGGGCGGTGATGGTGGTGCGGCTCGATCCATGTGGGCGGTGATGGTAGTGAGATGGGGGTGATGGGGGACCGGACTCGGCCATTTTGATTGATATCCTACGAATTAGATGCAAGATTGAAATGACAAAAGGTATTATCATTTGAGTTTGAGTTGAACAGGAAGAGGTATATTTCAATGATAAGAATAAAAATTGTGTTTGCCGCAGCCGTCATTTGGATATGTTTGGGATGTAATGAGGAAGATGCATCCTACGAAAATGAAACAGACATAGACACTAATAGTAACACGGATACGGGCAGTGACGCTGATACAGACGCAGATTCTGATACCGATGCAGACACAGATAGTGATGCAGATACAGATTCCGACGTAGATACAGACTCAGATACTGACACTGACGCAGATGCAGATTCTGACGCAGATGCAGATACTGATGCAGACGCAGATACTGATGCAGATACAGATACTGATGCAGATACAGATACTGATGCAGACGCAGATACTGATGCAGATAC
>CAYWLQ010000032.1:32738-37701 GCA_964458775.1 uncultured Myxococcales bacterium
TGCAGATACAGATACTGATGCAGACGCAGATACTGATGCAGATACAGATACTGATTCGGATGTAGATACAGATTCGGATGCTGATACTGATACTGATACAGACGCAGACACCGATTCTGACAGCGACACAGATTCAGACTCAGATGCAGACGGCGATACAACTCCTTTCGCGGATGTATGCAACTTCAAAGAGGAAGTATCTTTAGGCAACCCTGAAAACGACGGTATGGTTTTGGTCCCGCCCAATCATCCTAATATATTATATTTCGGACGAGTAGACTGTACCGATTCCAAGGCGCCTTCGTTCGCGTTTCCGGGAGTGTCTATACGTGCAAGCTTTTCCGGTGCAGACTCAATTGATATTATTTTAAACGATCACGGAAGTGCCGGTTCCCCCAATTTTTATGAAGTTATTATTGACGATAGCGAAAATACCGCGCGTTTGGACATATCCGTTTCGGGCGGAGATACAACCTACAATATCGCGGACGGTCTTTCGACAAATGCCGTGCATACCGTTGAAATATTCAAACGCGTGGAGAGCAACGGAGGACAAGGACAAGCTGAGTTTAAAGGTTTTCGAATTCCAGACGGAGCGGAGATACTTCCTCTTTCTCCAAGGCCGTATCGTATGGAGTTTATAGGCGATTCGATCACCTGCGGCTACGGCAATGAGATTTCAGTAGACGATCCGAACGGGTATACATATCATACAATCAATTCCAATGCCTACATGTCTTGGGGAGCCATTGCTGCAAGAGATTTGTCAGCTGAGTTTATGGCCGTAGCCTATTCCGGTCGAGGCGTGTTTAGAAATTACGCAGGAGGAGCCGGAACTACTTTACCTCAAATGTACTTGGATATACTGCCGGACAACGAAGCATCAACGGTTTGGAAGGTTTCGCAGTATATCCCCGATGTAACTGTAATCAACCTAGGCACCAATGATTTTTCGCCCGGCTGGAACGGAGACATTTCCGATTTGGTGACAAACTACGAAAACGCCATGCTTGATTTTGTGGAAACCCTGCGAGAATATTATCCCGCAACCTTCATCATTTTGGCAGTGGGAACCATGGTCGGAGACAGTTATCCCTCAGGTTACAATGCCAAGACCAATATTCTCAATTCCCTAGAAGCAATTGTCAATACAAGGACAGCAGAAGGAGACACACGCCTCAGAGTATTAGACCTAGGCACACAATCTGCGCCCTACGGAGAAGATTGGCATCCCACAATTCAAACCCACATGAACATGGCAGGCGCACTAGCTGACCTTATTGACAGTCTCGATTTGTTATAACAAAGAATTGTAATTATCTGCCAATTTTCAAGATTGCAGACCCTTTTAGTTAACCCACAGCAAGTAGCGGAGCTTTCTCTCTATTGATTCGTGTCCTAACACCACTTCGCTTTTCATTCTTTCCAATCGTTTTATCAACTGAGACGGTTTCATTGTTTGTACTCTGTATTTGCCTAGAACGCGGGTTAGGGCGGCGTCTGCGTTTTCGTGATCTTCGATTGCTTCAAGATCATCTATTTCAATAACAACGGTTTCAGGTTTGTCAAAGATGCTTCCTATATCAAGAAATCCTTTTGGCGGGTTGTCCCACTGAATATCGCCCAGCTGTGCAAGTTCTGCTAAGCCTAGACCTTCTTCTCCTTTTATCAGCTTGCGCACATCTGAAATAATGTCGCGCCAGGTGTCGTAGAGTGCTTCATCTACGGGCAGCGGCATCGAATAATTTCTTTGTTTGGGATTGGGCAACCATTCTCTGTCATCATCGGTCTCTGCCAAATAGGCTTCTCGGCTTTTGTCTGAATAGTCTAAGCCTGCTAGAATATGATTTTTCGCTTGGGCCATTTTCTCTTTGGATACAAGAACTACGGTAAAAGTTTTTGCCCTGGATTGAACAATGTTTTGATACATACTCTCAAGGTCGAAAGCGCTGACTATGCTAACGGCAGCTCGGTGAAACGCAATAAAGGCTCTGGCCCGCAATACATCGCCGTAATCGAAACGAAACACGGGATTTCGCCTGGGGTCGTCTTTGGCAAGCTTGTTGCCTTGTGCATCTTGTTCGATTTGTAAAAGTACTCGGTCTCTTTTATCAACTCTGCCGTCTTGGTTCCAATCGTATTCCCAGCAAGCCAGACATAACTCCAAATCGACCATGGGTTCTGCCGCTGCAACGGCAAGATCTCGGTCAATGCTTGCAAAGGCTTGGTCGGCGCTTTCTAGGGCAAAAGTAAAATAGCGCATATTTATTCCGCGACCGATAATTGCTGTAGCAGCTGCACTTTGTACGTCGAGAAACAAATTATGCAGTGTTGCTTTGTAGAGAGTAACAGCGCGCACAAGGGCCGAAAACGGGTTTCCGGGGTCTTCGGTTAAAACCTTGTCTGCTTCGAGTTTTGCGTTTTCAAAATCTGCTCGTTGCAAAGCTTCAATGGATTGTGAGGCAAAAAGCCTGCGCTCTTGCAGACTGGGTCCGGTCGCGCAACCTACAGCGATTGTGCAAAATAGAAATAGAATAAAGAGTGATTTTTTATACATAGAAACCAAAACCTTTCTTTTAAAGAATCTTACTATAGAACGATAGCGCAGTAGAGAATATTTAATTTCTAATACATCCTGTGAAATCTATTATGACAACCGGCTATGTTTGCATCTTGTGAGGGTTTTTGGGGAAGTTCTTGCAACGAAATCCCTTAAATTCCGCTTTTTGCAACAAATGTCGGTTTATTGAAATGAACGGGCAAAGAGATCTTGTATTGCTTTTTTGCCTTCGTCGGTTAGGTTTCGGGTGCCGGTGCCGCAGAAGGTCTTGTAAGAAATAACTGGAAGGTCTTCTACCCAACGCGATTCTTTCCAGGTAAACCATTTATTGGCTTCTTGGTCAAAAACGCTTACCGGTCTTCCGAAAAATTTGGCCAGCTCAATCCCCCAACCTGTGCCGCCTTTGACCGTTTCGTCTTTCTGAATCCAACCTACGGAAAAAACCTGGTAGCCGCTGTTGATCATGTGAAACAGCACCTGGAATACCTTTCGAATGCTGTCTGTATGGGCGTATTTTCGCCCCATCTTGGTGGAAATGATTTCCATGCTGATGTGTCCGCGGGCGAGTTCCGCTTCGCCCAATACTTTTACGTTTTTATCTCGGCTCAGCTTGTGACCTTCGAAAGAAAAGTTTACTTCATTGACGCCGTTGGCTTCGGCACATTCACCGAAGGTTTGTTCTGTACCTTTTAATCCGCCGCTGTAAAGCGTGTATTCTGCGTTACTCATTATCTGTCATTTCTCCTCTATATGTAACTTGCCGATTTTTTTTGACCGAATCGAGTCTTCAAAAAACGGTTCGCCGCGTAAATCACTTAAGAGGCTTAACGTCAAGCGGTTTATTTTAGAAAATTAAACTGTGTGTTGTGAAAGACGGTTTATTACTCGGTTTTTAAAACAAAGGTTCCCTGATCGATTATCGGAATGGAGTTTCCTGAAAAGTCAACGCCGGTCACGCAAAGGTCATCTGAGCCTATCATAAAATCTGTATGAACTAAGGAGGTGTTGCAGCCTTCTTTTCTTAGCGCCTCATCGGTGTTTAGTGACATGCCGTTTTTTAAGCAAGTGGGATATCCCTTGCCTACTGCAATATGACAGGATGCGTTTTCATCAAACAAAATGCTGTTAAATACCATACCGCTTTTGTAGATCGGCGACATGTTGTCAACCAGGGCAACCTCTCCTAAAAAGCGTGAGCCTTCGTCTGTGTTAATAAAATTTTCAAGAATATCTTTGTTTGAATCTGCTCCGAAGTCTTCTATTCGACCTTTTTTGAAGGCAAACCATACTCCGGAAAGTTCGGTTTCCATTACTTTTACCGGCCTTGTGCAATAAACAATACCTTCGGTTCTTCTATAATCCGGAGTGGTAAACACCTCTTCTGTGGGCATATTAGGAATAAATGCTCTGCCGTCCGGGGTATCCTTGGAACCTCCCTCAAATACTGAGTTGGGAGTAAGACCCACGATCATATCGGTTTTTAAACTTTTAAATATCAGTCGGTCCAATGATAAGGAATTTAGAGTTTCGCAGCGTCTTCTCAAGATCTCGTTATGCTCATTCCATGCTGCTATCGGATCTTCTTTGTCCAGGCGCAAGATAGATGTAACGGTGCTGTCGAATTTTCTAAACGATTCTTCATCATCGCTGCCCATAACCTTTTTGGCCCATCTTCTGTTGGGTGAAGCTATTACACACCAGGTTAGAATATGTCTGGCGCTCATTTCGAGTTGTCTTTTTCTTACTACTCTAGCTGTTTTAAACAGGATATCCAAAAGAGAGGGATCTGCGCCGGCCAATACATCTGACTCTCCGGTGTTGTCAATTCTGATGCTTGCCCAATCGTGGGCTATTTTTTCGTTTATCTCGCCGGACAGATAAGACGGAACATAAGACAAAAACTCTTTATCTGAATATTGCAGTCGATGTTTTGTCGATTGAATGCTTCTAATATTTGTATCGACATATTTTGCACCGTATTTGTAGGCTTCTTCCTCCAAAATCATAGCAAACTCTGCATCATCCGGGCCTGCATTGACGGTTAAGCATTGGCCTCGATAGAGGTTGATACCTTTTTGCAAAACCACCATTGCATATTTTCTCAGGGTCTCCTCGTTCATTTTATTCTCCTGTAATACACATATCATACTCTGCATAAATCAAAAGAGCCGAAGTATGAATACTAATCCTACAGCTACTTTACTCTTTGTGTGAATGATTAACCAGATTGCTTTAAGAAGATTTTTCTTGGCGAGTTAGAAAGGCTTGTTATTCCCACCATCTCGGAGGAGGCGGCGGAGCAAATGACGGGCTTTGCGGAAACGGTTCGGGTTTTGAGGGACGGTAGCGATAAGGTACCGGAGCAGGCAACACCCCTTTGGAAATCAAACCCTGACGGTCGTC